>NZ_CDWRCM010000017.1:22363-32157 GCF_977927585.1 Frankia sp. CcWB2
CCGTCATCGGGCCAGGACCCCGGCGGCGGCCAGCGCGTCGGTGACGATCGCGAGGTCGGCATCGGTGAGATCGGCCCGGGCGGCGAGGCGCAGCCGGCTGGTCCCGACCGGCACCGTCGGTGGCCGGAAGCAGCCGACGGCCACCCCGTGCCCGCGGCAGGTCGCCGCGGCCGCGGTCGCGGGTTCGGGATCCCCAATGATCACCGAGACGACGGCCCCGGCGGGATCCGGCGCGCCGGTCAGGTCGGCGAGCTGACGGGCCCGGCGCCGGACGGTGCTGGGCAGCTCCGGGTGGGCCCCCAGAAACTCCAGGGCGGCCAGCGCGGCGCCTACGTTCGCCGGGGCGAGGCCGGTGTCGAAGATGAAGCTGCGGGCGGTGTCGATGAGGTGATCGCGCACGGCCACCCCGCCCAGCACCGCACCGCCCTGGCCGCCCAGCGCCTTGGACAGGGTGGCCGTCGCCACCACATCCGGCTTCCCGGCGAGGCCTGTGGCGGCGAGTGCCCCACGACCGGCGGGCCCGACCACCCCGAGCGCATGGGCCTCGTCGACGACCAGGACCGCTCCGTGGACCCGGGCGGCCGCGTGCAGTTCGGTCAGCGGGGCGAGATCGCCGTCCGCGGAGAACACTGACTCGGTCACGACGAGTGCCCGCCGCCAGGGGCGTCCAGCGAGGGCCGCCGCGACCGCGGCCACATCGGCATGCGGCGTCACGACGACGTCCGCCCGGGACAGCCGGCAGGCGTCCACGATCGAGGCGTGGTTCAGCGCGTCCGAGACGACCAGGTCGCCGGGGCCGGCCAGGGCGGTGACCACCGCGAGGTTCGCCGTGTAGCCGGAGGAGAAGACCAGGGCCGAGGCGAATCCGGCGTGCGCGGCGAGCGCGTTCTCCAGCTCCCCGTGCAACGCGGTCGTCCCGGTCACGAGCCGGCTCCCGCTGGCCCCGGCACCCCAGGCGCGCAGGGCGCGGATCCCGCCGTCGACGACCGCCGGATGACGACCGAGCCCGAGGTAGTCGTTGCCCGCGAGATCGACGAGCACGCCCGCGCCCGGCTTGTCCGGGCCGCCCCGCGGGCGTAGCTCGCGGCGCAGCCCGGCGGCGACCCGGGCCCGGGCGTGGCCCGCGAGCCAGGCGAGCGGCGCGGCCGCCGCGGCATCATCGACGGTCACGAGGGCCAGCGTACGGGTATCGACCACTGTGATGGGGTGCCCGCCACCTCACGAACCCGGCCGGTCTGGCAGTCTGCGAGCCGTGGGAACCCTCGCCGACATGCTGCGCGCGAGCACGGATCTCAGCGACGACGACATCGACCACCTGCACGCGCTCGTCGCGGACTGGGCTCTGCTCGCCGACCTCTCCTTCGCTGATCTGTTGCTGCTCGTGCCTGTCCGCTCCGGCTCGGGGGCCAGTCGGGGCGGCCACGCCAGCGGAGCCGAATTCCTCGTCGTGGCCCAGGTCCGTCCCACCACCGGTCCGACCGCGTACCACAACGACGAGGTCGGCAGCGTCGTGATCAATCGCTGGGTGGTCCAGAACGCCTGGCGGGAACACCGGATCGCGCGGGAGGGCGAGCCCGAGTGGGACGGCGGGGTCCCGGTGCGGACCGAGGCGATCCCGGTCCGGCGGGGTGACGAGGTGATCGCCGTCCTCGCCCGGGACACCAACCTCGCGACCACCCGGACGCCGAGCGCGCTGGAGTCGGCTTATCTGCAGGGTGCCAACAACCTGGCCCTGATGATCGCCGAGGGCGCCTTTCCGTTCCGCGGCAGCTCGGCGGAGCTTCCCGAGTCCCCCCGGGTGGGCGACGGCATGATGCGGCTCGACGGCGCCGGAAAGGTGATCTTCGCGAGCCCGAACGCGCTCTCGGCGTACCGCCGGCTCGGCTACACCGGCAATGTCACGGGCGAGGACCTCCGCTCCGTGCACCGGGCGCTGAACCTGTCCGCCGCGACCCCGGCGGTCTGGCACGCGCTCGGCCGGCGTCGGCCGGTGGAGGTGGAAGCCGCGGTCGGGAGCACGGTGGTGCTCTTGCGGGCGATCCCGCTCTTTCCCGGGGCGACCCGGGAGGTGCTGGTACTCGTCCGGGACGTCTCCGAGCTGCGTCGCCGCGAGGCGCTGCTGCTGAGTAAGGACGCGACGATCCGTGAGATTCATCACAGAGTCAAGAACAATCTACAGACCGTAGCCGCCCTGCTGCGGTTGCAGATGCGGCGGACGAAGGCCGACGAGGCGCGCTCGGCGCTGCGGGAGTCGGTGCGCCGGGTCACCTCGATCGCGGTCGTGCACGAGACGCTGTCCCAGAGTCTGGGGGAGAGCGTGCCGTTCGACGAGATCGCCGACCAGATCACCTCGGTCACGGTGGATCTGGCCTCCACCGGGGCTCGGGCGAACACCCGCCGGACCGGGTCGTTCGGGCGGCTTCCCGGCGAACTCGCCACCCCGTTGGCTCTTGTGCTTTCCGAACTTCTACAGAATGCTGTAGAACATGCGTTCGACGGCTTGGCGGGTTCCATCGAGATCCGGGTCAGCCGCCTGGCAGACCGGCTTGATGTCGTCGTGGCCGACGACGGTGCCGGGCTGCCCGAGGACTTCCAGCTCGAGCACTCGCCAAGGCTGGGGTTGCAGATCGTCCGCCAGCTGGTGCTGGGCGAGATGCACGGCACCATCCGGCTCCAAGCCGGTCCAGAGTGCGGGACGGAGGCGCTCCTGTCGATCCCACTTTCTGAAAGTTGAGTGTTTAGGGTGCCCGGGAGGGGGTATCCCCCAAGATGTGTCCCTCGTCCATGGCCGTCGTGCCGATGTGGCGTGCTCGTGGGGGCCCGGGTCGGGAGCGTCCCGGGCGGTGGCTCGCCTGAGCGGGCCCGATCGCCGGGAGGCGCGGTCGGGGGCGGAAAACATTACGGCCGCCCCGTCCGCGTCGCGCCGCATTGCTGCGGCGGGCGCGCGGACAGAACGGCCGATGCTGCTGCCAGCTACCCCCGTGCTGCGGTACGGGTTGTGGCATGACCTCATGCGGCGACCACTGTGGTCCGCCGGTGCCGGTTCCGGCGGGCAGGGCCTGCCGCGAGCGGGTGTTGTTGTTCGGACCCGGGACGTGGTGCCGGGTCCTCGGGCGCTGTCGGCCCGCCGTCGGGGACGGTCTTGCGGTCAGGCGGTTCGAACCCGGAGTCGGACCTGGCGCTTAAGCGCCCGGCGTTCGTCCTCGCTCATCCCGCCCCAGACACCGGAGTCCTGCCCGGTGTCCAGTGCCCAGTTGAGGCAGTCACTCGTGACTGCGCACCGCGCGCAAACGGCCTTTGCCTCTTCGACCTGGCGTTCCGCCGGACCGGTTGTACCGATCGGGAAGAAGAGCTCGGGATCCTCGTCACGGCAGAGCGCTCTGTGGCGCCAGTCCATGCGTACAACTCCCTCTCTCGTCTCGGGCCACACTGCACATGAGACGCTTTGTGAGCCGCTACGGTTGTGCCGAGGTAAAAATAAATTGAGCAGGATGTCTGCTCGGCCTCGGCGGCGGGCCGTAGAGCGGGTTGCCGGGTGTCGGTGAGCCCGGGTGCACGTGCATCCACCTCGGACATTCGCCACCCTCCCACCCGAACAGGCAACGGCGCAAGAACCTGCAAGCCTCTTCACAGCCTGGCTGGCCTGCACTTGTCCGGCAGGGACACAGGCGGACCACGGGGGGCGACCGTCTCCTTAGCTGGCCGAAGTGTCACGGGAGCCCCGATTGCCAGGGGATGTCACACTCCGTCGCACCGATCGTCACCGGTGCGGCCGGTGGGCGGCCCGGATCCTCGGCGATCAAGCCGCCGATGTCAGGCCAGTCGGTCATGGATCCGTTCTGTGTTGTCCGGGGGCTGCCCGAGGGCTGTCTGAGGGCTGCTCCGGCGCCGGTGTGCGCCGTCATCCCGGCCCGATCTGACCCGCTCGCGCCGCCGGAGCTGGCAGGGTTGGAGCATGGAGGTTCTCGGTCATCGTGGCAGCAGGGTTCCCGGCCCGGAGAACACGGTCGAGGCGGTGGATGCCGCGTTGCGGGTGGGCGCCGACGGTGTCGAGGTCGACGTGCGGCGCAGCGCGGACGGCGACCTGGTCTGCGTGCACGACGCGCGGCTGTCCCGCCCCGCCGGCCGGGCGGTGGTCCGGCGGACCACGGCGGCGCTGCGGGCCCGGGGCATTCCCCTGCTCGATGAGATCCTTGACGTGTGGGATCGTCGCGGTCGGCTCATCTGTGAGATCAAGAACCAGCCCGGGCAGCCGGACTTCGACGCACCCCGGGAGCAGACCGCGCGCCGGCTCGCCGAGACGCTGCGGGCCCGGGGATGGGCCGGCCGCCGGCCGGACGCCGCCGACCTCGACGCCGGTGCCGGCGGCATCACGGTGTCGTCGTTCGACTGGTTCGCCATCGAGGCGGTGCGTGACGCCGGCCTCGCGGTCACGACGGCGTTCCTCACCATGCCCCGGATGTCGGTGAGCGGCGGCCTCGCCTACGCACGGTCGGCGGGCCACACCGAACTGCATGTGCACACCAGCGCGGTGCTCGGCACCTCCGACGCGGCTGGACGGGCGCGCGAGGCCGGCGTCCGGTTGATCACCTGGACGGTGACCAGCGTCGAGGACGCCCGGCGGATCCGCGACGCGGGCGTCACCGGGGCGATCTGCGACGACCCCGTGGAGATCCGCCAGGCACTGTCCCGGCCGGACGGGACCCCCACCACGGCGCTCGACGCCTGAGCGGACATTCTCCCGGGCGGGCAGCCGTCAGGCGACGACGCGCAGCGCGTGCGGATGGTGGGTCAGCAGCACCTCGGAGAACATCCCGAGATACTCGCCGTCCATCTGCACCGGCAGGGGTGTGTCCGTGGAGAAGCGAATCGACGACGTGTCGTGGCGGCGCACCACGTTGCGACCGCGCGGACCCTCGCCGTCGGTGAGTATCCGTGCGGCGGCCCACAGCACGCTGGGCAACCGCACCCGCCGCAGCGCGAGGAGGTCCAGACCGGTGTCGAAGGACGCGTCCGGGCAGGCGAGGACGGGACGGGAGTTGAGGTAGGTCCACGGGCGGGTGTTGCAGACGATGCAGAAGGCGATGTGCTCCTCGGCCCGCCCGCCCGCTGGGCCGGTGCTCCCGGGGTCGAGGGCCGAGCCGGCGTCGGTGGTCGTCAGGGTGATGGGCGAACCGCGGCGGTCGGTGCCGTGGAGGATCTGACCCGCCGCGGTCCGCAGGAACAGGCCGGCGGTGTTGCGCCTGCCCTCGCCACGCTTCTCCTCGACCCGCGCGACGACCTGGGCATCCAGACCGATGCCGAAACAGAACGTGAACCAGCGCCGTTCGTCGCCGTACTGAGCCTGGCCGAGGCTGATCCGCCGGGTGCGGCCCTCGCGGAGCGCGCGCAGCAGCTCGCCGGTCGCCTCCACCGGTGACGCAGAGTAGCCTAGCGCGCGGGCGAAGACGTTGGTGCTGCCACCCGGGACCACGGCGAACGCTGGGCCGCCCGGTACCGGACCGTTCTGGAGCAGTCCGTTGATGATCTCGTTGACGGTACCGTCCCCACCGAGCGCAATCACCACGTCGACGCCGAGTTCGACCGCTCTGGCCCCCAGCTCCACCCCGTGCGCCCGCCCCTTGGTGACCACAGTCTCCAGGGCGAGGTCCGCGGCGAGCGCGCTGGCGAGGACGTCACGAACACGTTCGGTCGTAGCAGTGGCGACGGGGTTGACGACCAACAGCCCTCGCATGCCTCCACCGTAGTCCGCCTGGTCATCCGGGTCGCCGGCTGGGAAAACTCTCACACCGTTGGAATCCGGCGGACACCTCGCGAAGTGCGACGGGTGATGGCGCGGTGGACACCGTCCGGAGGGTCCCCGGGGGCACTGGCCGACGGCCCCGGGAACGCCGACGGCCCCGGAAACGTAGTGTCGGGGATATGGGATCCACGAGTCATCCCGATCAGCCGGCGGCCGGCCGCTTCGGCACACTGCGGCAGGCTGCTCGCGCGGCGTCCGTGCCCACTCGGGTGGCGTCCGTCCTGCTCGCCATCGAGGCGCTGACCCTGCTGGCCCTCGGAATCCTGCAGGTGCTGCGCGGCTTCGGGCCGGACATCGACGACGTGGGTCGTGCCGAGAGCGGTGGGGTGCTCGCCATCGTCGGCGGGCTCGGTGTGGCGGTCCTCGCGGGAGGCGTGCTGCGCAACGGCGCATCCTTCCGCTCGCCCACCCTGGTCGTGCAGATCCTGTGCCTGCCGGTGGCGTGGGGGCTGGTGCAGTCCGGCCGCTACGGCTACGGCATCCCGCTGCTCGTCGTGCCCCTTGTCATCGTCGTCGCGTTGCTGCTGGCCGGTGGGCTCGGGCCGGCGGTCCCGCCTCGGCGCGGCGGCGGGACCGGGTGACGGGTCCGCTCAGCCGTCCTCGAGCAGGCCGCGCCGCAGTTGGGCCAGGGTCCGAGCCAGGAGCCGGGACACATGCATCTGGGAGATGCCGAGTTCGGTCGCGATCTGGGACTGGGTCATGTTGCCGAAGAACCGCAGCAGCAGGATGCGCTTCTCCCGCGGTGGGAGCTTCTCCAACAGCGGCTTGAGGGACTCGCGGTACTCGACGCCCTCCAGGGACTCGTCCTGGACGCCGAGGGTGTCCGCGACGGCGGGTGCCTCGTCGTCGCCGGAGTCCGGCGCGTCGAGGGAGACCGCCGAGTAGGCGTTCGCCGACTCCAGCCCCTCGAGGACGTCCTCTTCGCTCATCTGCAGATGCCGGGCGATCTCACTCACCGTGGGGGAGCGGCCCAGTGTCTGGGAGAGCTCGGAGGTCGCCTTCGTCAGGGAGAGTTTGAGCTCCTGAAGGCGGCGGGGGACCCGGATGGCCCAGCCTTTGTCCCGGAAGTGCCGCTTGATCTCACCGACAATGGTCGGGGTGGCGTAGGTCGAGAACTCCACCCCACGTTCCGGATCGAATCGGTCCACCGATTTGATCAATCCGATGGTGGCCACCTGGATGAGGTCGTCGAGCGGCTCGCCCCGGTTGCGAAAACGGCGGGCGAGGTACTCCACCAGCGGCAGGTGCATCCGGACGAGCTGATCGCGGACGGCGGAGCGTTCGGGATCGTCCTCGGGTAGCTCGGCGAGGCGGACGAACAGCGTGCGGGCCAAGGCCCGGTCGGGCGAATGCGCGCGGTCGGGCCGATCGCTCTCCCCGTCGATCGCCGTACCGTCCACCGCCGGGTTCGGTAGTGCCTGGGTCGTCACCTCGGGGCCGAGATCGCTGTCGATCCCCGGGTGGTCGTCGAGCACGGATCCCCGTTGACTCAACGCCGCTACCGGGTCCACGGTGGACACCGGGTCATGATCAGATGCGTCGCGACCGGATACGTCGTGATCAGGTACCGTGCGCGGTGGGGTCGGAGTTCTCCCGGTCGGCGTCACGACGTACCTACCGTGTCGCCCAATGGAGTCTCTCTGGACGCACCCGACCCCCGGACGTGGCCGGCCGGAGGCTCACCGAGGCTGGCGCGCACGCCCCTGCGCTTCTGCAGGGCAATGCTCACCCGGGACCCCGGGCCCGTCGAGGTCTGCACGTCGCTCGCCAGCGCCTTGAGCACGGTCCAGGCAAAGGTGTCCTCGGAGGGCTGCTCGCCGTCCAGGCTCTCGACCGTCACCAAGACGTGCATTACCCCCGGCGAGAGGGTGAACGTGCAGTCCAGCGAGGAACCCGGCACGGCCGAGACGAGCAGCAGGGCGCACGCCTCGTCCACGGCGATCCGGAGATCCTCGATGTCGTCGAGAGTGAAGTCGAGGCGGGCCGCCAGCGAGGCCGTCGCCGTGCGCAGGACGGTGAGGTAGGCGCTCGCGGCGGGCAGGGTGAGCGCAACCACGTCGCGTAGGCCGCCTGAGTGGGCGGTTTGGCTGTCGATGGTGTCGGAGCTCTCCGCGCCGCCGGTCGAAGGCGTCGGATCCACGTTCCTACCCCCAAAGAGCCTGCGTCGTGCGAGGACGGCGCCTCGCGGGTGTCCTGCCGACCAAGATCGATCAGATGATGATATTCTCGGCGGTTCCTCTCCCACCCGTCGACGGGTCGAGTATTCCGCTCCCGACCATGACGTCCCGCATGGGCGGATGGTTTCCGCTCCGTCGGCGGCCGGGCGGCGGCCACCGACTCCACCGTACCCAGCCGCCGATGGGTACCGCAGGTCGGGTGATCGTAAGCTGCTGCATCCGGCCTGTCTGGCCGTCGCCGGCTCTGGCGGTGCGGCTCAGGTAGTGCCGGCTCTGGCGGTGCCGGCCGCAGCGCTGCCGGCCGCATCGCTGCCGGCACCGACGCCGGCCAGTGCGGTGATGGCGCCGGCGCCCAGGCGCCAGGTCGTCCAGCCCTCGATCGGCCCCGCGCCGAGGGAGCGGTAGAACGCCTGCGCCGGGGCGTTCCAGTCCAGTACCGCCCATTCCATGCGCCGGTAGCCGCGGTCGGCGCAGATCGCCGCGAGAGTGGTGAGCAGGGCCTGCCCGTGACCACGGCGGCGGTGGCCCGGCCGGACGAACAGATCAACGAGGTACATCCCGGTCTGGCCGGTCCAGGTGGAGAAGGTCGGGTGCCAGAGCGCGAAGCCGACGACCTGTGGTGGGGTGACGACCTGTGGTGGGGTGGAGTCGCCGGTAGGGTGGTCTGCGGTGGCCACCAGGCAGTGGGCGGCCGGCACCGGTCCGAACAGGGCCGTGTCGAGATCGGCGGGCGTCATGGCGACGGCGGCCGGCTCCTTCTCGTACGCGGCGAGTTCGGTGACCAGGTGGTGGACGACCTTGACGTCTCCGGGGCCGGCCACCCGGATCACCGGATGTCCCCGGCGGCGCTCGCCGAGCGGAGTTCGGCGTACAGGGCCCGGCAGGCGCGATAGTCGGGCAGCAGGCCAGCCGCCTCCGCCTCCTTGAGTGACGGCGCCGCGGTGTCCTTGTCGGACAGCAACGGTACGAGATCGTCGGGCCAGGGCAGCGCGAGATCGGGGTCGAGTGGGTGGACCCCGTACTCGCGCCCGGGGGTGTACGGGGTCGAGCACAGGTAGGAGATCGCGGCGTTGTCGGTGAGCGCCATGAAGGCGTGTCCGAGACCCTCCGCGACATACAGGCCCCGCCGGTCGACGTCGTCGAGGACGACCGCCGCGAACGTCCCGTAGGTCGGTGAGCCGACCCTGATGTCGACGACGCAGTCCAGCACCCGGCCGTGCACGCACGTCACGTACTTCGCCTGACTGGGGGGGACCTGCGCGTAGTGCACCCCGCGCAGCGTGCCGGCCCGGCTCACGCTGTGGTTGGCCTGCGACAGGGTGAGCGGATGTCCCACCGCCTCGGCGAGAGCGTCCGAGCGGAACCACTCCAGGAAGGTCCCGCGGCTGTCGGAGTGCTGACGTGGGGTGAACACCCAGGCGTCCGGAACCGATAGTTCGCTGATCTCCACGTGTGCGAAGGTACCGGTTCGCTCCCGCGCCTCCCAGAACGCCGGACCACGCGTCGGACCCGAGCCGGCCCCGGACTCCGGCCGTGACGGAGGGGCCGCGGTGAAGTAGGTGACAAATTCCACCCGCTTCTCCCGCTCCTTGGTGTCGGTGAAAGAGGACATAGGAGTCGAAATGAAATAACTTGCGCGTTTCGAACCCTCCACAGGCCTGTGACCTGCGATGATGCTCTCGATCGCGTATTTGTTACTTCATTACGTCCCCATAGCGATGTCGTAACAACCGGACGCGGGTCATGGGGGCTCTTCGAAGTTAAGCGGGTTTGAGGCATCTGCGGGCTCGGCGGGTGGTTGCGCAGCGTGTTCG
>NZ_CDWRCM010000018.1:0-5190 GCF_977927585.1 Frankia sp. CcWB2
AGGACCGCGTTCCACAGCAGGACCATGGAGAGCAGGAAATGGGCGGCGACGGTCGCCGGGTGCAGCTTCGTCAGGACGGTGATCCCGCCGAGCACGGCCTGTCCGAGGAAACCCACCCAGAGGCCGAAGGACAGCAGCCGAAGATCGCGCCGCCGTCCGCCGCGCAGGCGGAGCGCGACCAGCGGGGTGATCAGCGCCACGAGGCCGACCACCAGGCCGACGACCCGGTTGCCGAACTCGATCGCTCCGTGCAGGGCGTATTCCGAGTGCGGCACGAACGAGCCGTCCCCGCACTGCGGCCAGGTCGGGCAGCCGAGACCGGAGCCGGTCAGGCGGACCACGCCGCCGCTCACCACGATTAGTGACAGCAGGACCACGTTGAGCGTGGTGAGGAGCCGGAAGGCGCGAAGGCTGATCAGCGGCAAACTCCGACGCTCTGTAGAAGCTGGCACGACTGCCATGGTAACGCCCTGTCCGGCGCGGGCCGCTCGGATCCTTCTCCGCTGGTCGGATGGTGCCTGCCGGCCAGATGGTGCCTGCCTGCCGGCCGGATGGTGCCCGGTGACCGGACGGTCCCGGTGTCGGCTCTACTCTCAGCGGCTCTACTCCCAGCGGAAGGTGCGGGCGGCGAGCGCCAGACTCGCCACCGCCCAGGCCGCGAGCACGATCAGGGTACGCGCCCCCGGACCGTCGCCCTCGGCGAGGACGGCCCGCAGCCCGTCCGACAGCGCCGCGGTCGGCAGCACCTCGGCGACCGCCCGCAGCCAGCCGGGAAGCTTCGACAGCGGGAACACCACCCCGCCGATCAGCAGCAGCACCAGGTAGACGCCGTTGGCGGCGGCGAGCGTCGCCTCGGCCCGCAGGGCTCCGGCCATCAGCAGGCCGAGCCCCGAGAACGCGGCCGTGCCCAGGACGAGCAGCGCCAGCACCGCCGGAACCCCGACCGGCCCGCCGGTCGGGTCCCAGCCCAGCGCGAACCCGACCGCCACCAGGAGCACCAGCTGGATGACCTCGACGGCGAGCACCGCCAACGTCTTGCCGGCGAGTAGGACCGCGCGGGGCAGCGGGGTCGCCCCGAGGCGTTTGAGTACGCCGTAGGAGCGTTCGAAGCCCGTCGCGATCGCCTGCCCGGTGAAGGCGGTCGACATCACGGCCAGCGCGAGCACCCCGGGGACGAGGAAGTCCACCGGCCGCTCGGTGGAGCTCGGCAGCACGTCGACGGCGATGAAGAAGGCCAGCAGACCGACCGGGATGATCAGGGTGAGCAGGACGGACTCGCCGCGCCGTAGGGTGAGTACCAGCTCGAGTCTGGTCTGTGCCGCCAGCATCCGGGCCCGCGACGCGGGCGCCGGAGCCGGGCGCAGATCGAGCAGCGGGACGCCGGTCATGAGCGCAGCTCCGATCCGGTCAGTTCCACGAAGACGTCCTCCAGCGTGCGTTGTTCGACCCGGAGATCCTCTGCCAGGATGCCGTTACCCGCGCACCAGGCGGTCACCGCAGCGAGCAGTTGCGGGTCGACCGTGCCCTGCAACAGGTAGTGCCCAGCCGGGCCCTCCTGCGCGGTGGTGCCGTCGGGCAGCGCGAGCAGCAGCCGGCCGAGATCCAGCCCGGCGGGGGCCCGGAAGCGCAGCTGCCCCTCGGCGCCGCCCCGGGTGAGCTCCGCGGGGGAGCCGACCGCCACCACCCTGCCGTGGTCGACGATGATCACCTGACCGGCGAGCCGTTCGGCCTCGTCCATGGCGTGGGTGGTCAGCACGACGGTGACCCCGGCCGTGCGCAGCTCCTCGACGAGCTCCCAGGTGTCCCGCCGGCCCTGGACGTCCAACCCGGCCGTCGGCTCGTCGAGGAAGACCAGCTCCGGGCGGCCGACCACGGCCATCGCCAGCGACAGCCGCTGCTGCTGGCCGCCGGAGAGCCGGCGGAACGGGGTACCGGCGGACCCGGTCAGCCCGAGCCGGTCCAACAGCGCCGCGGGATCCAGCGGGTGGCGGTAGTGCGAGGCGACGAGGCGCAGCATCTCGCCGGCGCGGGCGCCGGGATACATCCCCCCGGACTGCAGCATCACCCCGACCCGGGGGCGCAGGGCAACGGCGTCCGCCCAGGGGTCGAGCCCGAGGACCCGCACCTCGCCCGCGTCGGCGCGGCGGAATCCCTCGCAGATCTCCACGGTGGTCGTCTTGCCGGCGCCGTTCGGCCCGAGCAGCGCCGTGACTGTGCCGGTCGGGACGGTCAGCGACAGGCCGTCCACGGCGCGTATCCGACCATCGGGCGTCGTCGGCGGTCGAGCGGCGTCGCCGGAAGGCGCCGGCGGCACCGCCGGCGCTGGGGGCGCCTGGCGCACGGGGGGCGTAGGGGACGTGGAGAACGCCGCGGGACCGCGCCCGGCCCGACCGGTGTGGGGCCGCCGCCCGGACTCGTGAGGACGACGACCGGAACGCGGGGAAGCGGACCGCGAGGAATACGTCTTCACGAGGTCCGTGACACTGACTGCCAGGATCTCGGCCACCTTGCGATCCTACGGACATCGCGGGTCGGGCGGAGGGCCGGTCCGCCCCCGGCACGAGGCTTCGGCCGGGTGGAACGGGCACCACCGGGCGGCCGCGACCCAGCCCCGTTGCTAGCCCCGTTGCTGCGGCGGGCGGACGGGCAGTGCCCGGCGGCGCCCGCCGACCGCCACCGGCTCGCCCGGCTCCACCAACGCCCCCCAGGCGCCCAGCCGCTCGTACAGCATCGCCGGCGTGGTGCTGTAGAGCCGGGACAACGACTGCAGGTCGGAGCGACGCAGCCGCAGGACGTCGCGTGAACTGTCCGACCGCAGGACCTGCACGATGGCGATCCAGCGCCGCAGCGGTCCGGTGCGGGTCGGGGGCAGCTTGCGCAGCCGGCGCAGGTCGATGACCAGCGGCGGCAGATGGTCGGTCTCGCGGCGATCGGCGGCCGGCGGTACCAGCAGCGTCGCGGGAACGTCGTACAGCTCGGCGAGCTCGACCAGTCGATGCACGCGCAGGGTCCGAGAGCCTCGCTCGTAGGCGCCCAGGGTCCCGGCAGTCCACCGGCCATGCGTGCGCTCCTGGACGTCCAGCAGCGACAAGCCACGCCGGTTGCGCGCCGCGCGAAGCCGGCGGCCGAGCTCCAGGGCGTAGTCCGCCTCGGTCACGGTCTCCGTCCGGGTCAAGGTCGACAGGAGACGCCAACCGCCCCCTGTGACAGATTGTCAGGCCTCGGTCCGTCTGGCAGCCGGTTCGACCAAGAAGCCGCGAGGGAACGTGGCCCTGGCGTGGTCCCGCGGTCGCGGGGCGCAATCCGGGAATCGCGACAGTGTTTTTCCGGCCGCGCCAGCCCCGTCAGCCCGGTCGGCCGGTCAGTCCCGTCGGCCCGGTCAGTCCCAGTCGGCGTCGTCGGCGTCCTTGGCCCAGTCCCGGGCCCGGTCCACGGCGCGCAGCCATCGCCGGTAGGACCGGTCCCGCTCGGCCCGGGACAGCCTCGGCCGGTACCGCTCGGCGCTGCGCCGATGCCCGGCGAGCTCCTCGCGGTCGGCGAAGAACCCGGTCGCGAGCCCCGCGAGGTAGGCCGAACCGAGCGCGGTCGTCTCGATGTTGTCCGGGACGTCGAGCTCGACGCCGAGCAGGTCGGCCTGGAACTGCATGAGCCAGTGGTTGCGGGCGGCCCCGCCGTCGGCCCGCAGCTCGCGCACCGGGAAGCCCGCGGCACCCATCGCCTCGACGACGTCCCGGGTGCGGTAGGCGATGCCCTCGAGCACCGCGCGGACGACGTGCGCCCGGGTGGTCCCCCGGGTGATCCCGAGCAGTGCGCCGCGGGCGCGGGGATCCCAGTGAGGGGCGCCGAGGCCGGCGAGCGCCGGGACGAAGTAGACGCCGTCGTTGCCGGTCAGGGAGGCGGCCAGGTCGGCGGTCTCGGCGGCATCCCGGATGATCCCCAGGGAGTCCCGCAGCCAGTCGACGGCGGCACCGGTGGACAGGACCGTCCCCTCCAGCGCGTACCGCACCGGTTCGCCGTCGAGCTGGAACGCCGCGGTCCGCAGCAGCGTCGACTGCGGCGCCGGCAGGGCCGAGCCGGTGTTCACCAGCACGAAGGAACCGGTGCCGTAGGTGTTCTTGGCCTGGCCGGGTGCGAAGCAGCCCTGGGCGAACAGAGCGGCCTGCTGGTCGCCGATCACGGCCGCCACCGGGATCCGCACGCCGAGGAAGGCGTCCGGATCGGTCTCGGCGTAGACCCGCGAGCTCGGCGCGACAGCGGGCAGCATCTCGGCGGGAACGCCCAGCAGATCGAGCATCTCCGGGGACCAGCTCGCGGCGGCGAGGTCGAGCAGCAGGGCGCGGGAGGCGTTCGTGACGTCGGTGACGTGCGCGGCCCCGGCGGTCAGCTTCCAGACCAGCCAGGAATCGACGGTGCCGAAGGCGATCTCCCCCCGGCCGGCGCGCCGGCGCAGCCCGGGGTCGTCGTCCAGGATCCAGCCGATCTTGGTACCGGAGAAGTAGGGGTCGAGCACCAGCCCGGTGCGTTCCCCCACCGCACCCGCGTGCCCCTCGGCGGTGAGGCGTTCGCAGACCGCGGCCGTCCGCCGGTCCTGCCACCCGATGGCCGGGTGGACCGGGGCGGAGGTCCGCCGGTCCCACAGCACGGTGGTCTCGCGCTGGTTGGTGATGCCGAGGGCGGCGAGCTCCCCGGCCCGGCGACCGCAGCCGGCCAGCGCCGCGGCGACGGTGTCGACGACGCTGCGCCAGAGCTCGTCCGGATCCTGCTCGACCCAGCCCGGCCGGGGGAACCGGGGCCGGATCCCGGTGTAGCCGCGGCCGACGACCACCCCGTCCCGGTTGAGCAGGCAGACCGTGGTCCCGGTGGTCCCCTGGTCGACCGCCGCCACCAGGGATCCGCGTGCCGGCACGCTCATCTCGTTCCTCCCGCCCACGGGCCGCTGACGCATGGCAAGGGACGCATGGTAGGGGAGCGGTGCACGGTGAGGAGAAGGAGGCGGGGAAGGAAGGATAGATAGAAAGGTATAGATAGGGGAGAGGTGAGGCGGGCCCGGCGTGCCGGGAAGGGCGGCTCAGCCGAGGTTGGACAGGTCGACGACGTCGCCGGGCGGGGTGCCGGCTGCGGGCGTCCCGTAATCGTCGAAGGTGATCTCGTTGGTGGAGCGACCGGCGACGACCACCTTCAACGGGTACC
>NZ_CDWRCM010000018.1:5465-7087 GCF_977927585.1 Frankia sp. CcWB2
GGGTCCGGTGTTGGCCGCCCAGAAGGCCGTTCCGCCGGGGCTCGCGGCCCGGACGGCCTGGGTGCCGGCCAGCTTCTCGGTTCGCACCGGGCCGGACAGCCCGACGACGTAGCTGGTCAGTGACGCGGCGAGCCGGTCGAGGGTGAAGTAGCTGTACTTCGCGGCGTCGGCGGGGGCCAGGCGGACCCAGCGGTCGGCGAGGAGGCTTCCGGCCGCGGCGTCACCGGTCCCCTCGTAGTAGGCGCGGCCGCGGTGGACGTAGGTGTCGTCTTTGATCTTGATGATCTGGGTCCGCTGACCGTACTCGTCGATGGTGCCACGGGTGACCGTGCCGGACATCACCAGGTCGTAACGGGCGGGGGCGTCCGAGCGCGGGTCGGCCTCGGTGCCGACGACGTGGACGCCGGTCGCGGCGCGCAACGCCTGCAGGGTGCGCGTGCCGACCTCGCCGGCCGGCAGCTTCTCCAGCCCGTTGCTCTTCTCCCCGTCGCCGCTACAGGCCGCCGAGGCCGCGAGCAGGAGAGTCAGCCCGAGGGAGAGCAGCGCCCGCCGGACTCCGCCGCGCCACAGTTGTGACCGCATCCGCCCGTCGCCTCCCGCCTGAGATCGTCTCCGGGTCGGTGGTGGCCGGGCGCGGCCGCGTGCCGCGACCGCCGGCCCGCTGGTGTGCCCATCCGATGTGCCGACCCGGGGTGCGCGCCCGGGTGGGCGCGCAGGTACGGCAGTGGGCGCAAGTCTGGCATTCCGCCGCCCGTGGTCGCCGGTCGGGTACGGCCCGTGGGTATCCGTTGTGTGATCACGTCCGGCGAGTGTGATCTGCGTCATTGCTGTGACGAAGATTGCCCCGTTGGGCTGTCGTTCCGGCGACCCCGGTTCGACCGCGTCCGGGAAATAGGGCACACTGGTGTTGTGAAATACGACCACGACGGGGCGAGCGGGACGGCGGACGGCCGTACCCGCGACCGGGTCGTGCGTCTGCTCCTGGAAGGCGGCTCGGCCACGGCGGCCGAGCTGTCCCGTCAGCTCGGGGTCTCCCCGGCGGCTATCCGCAGGCATCTCGATGCCATGGTCGCGGATGGCATCATCACGCCCACGGAGAGCCGGTCCCGGGGGCCGCGTGGCCGGGGACGCCCGGCCCGGCGTTACGCGCTCACCGAGGCCGGCCATCATGCCGGTCCCAGCGCCTACTCCGATCTCGCGGCCGGTGCGCTGCGCTTCCTGGCTGAGGTGGGTGGCGCGAGCGCGGTCACTCAGTTCGCCGACACCCGCGCCGTCGACCTGGAGCGGCGGGTGCGCGAGGCGGTCGTGGCGGCGGAGCCGGCGGATCGTCCGGCGGTGCTCGCCGAGGCGATGACCGCCGCCGGGTACACCGCGAGCGTCTCCGCGCTGCCCACCGGTCTGCAGATCTGCCAGCACCACTGCCCGGTCCAGTTCGTCGCGGAGCGTTTCCCGGCGTTGTGCGACGCCGAGACCGCGGTGCTGGCCCGCGTGCTCGACACCCACGTGCAGCGCCTGGCGACGATCGCGCACGGCGACGGCGTCTGCACGACTCACATCCCCGCGGGTCAGATCCCCGCGAACCACCCCGCCGTGAGCCACCCCGCCGCGGGCACGGCGCCCGG
>NZ_CDWRCM010000018.1:7595-20286 GCF_977927585.1 Frankia sp. CcWB2
ACGGCTTCGCGTGCTCGGTCCGACCAGAACGGGCCCGACCAGAACGGGCCCGGGAAGGACGGCTCCGCTCGGGTGCTGCCTGATTCCGCCGTGGCCGGATCCGGCCCGGCCCGGCCCGCGTCCCTGGCCTGTCCACCATTCTCGTCTTCGGAGGGTTCCGCCCTATGACCACCTCTGCCGAGACCGCCCTGGAAGGCCTTGGTTCCTATCGGTTCGGATGGGCTGACACCGACGCCTACGCCGCCGACGTGGAGCGCGGCCTGTCCGAGGCGGTTGTCCGCGGCATCTCGGCCAAGAAGTCCGAGCCGTCGTGGATGACCGACCTGCGCCTCAAGGGGCTGCGGCTGTTCGAGCGCAAGCCCATGCCGACCTGGGGTGCCGACCTGTCGGGCATCGACTTCGACAACATCAAGTACTTCGTCCGCTCCACCGAGAAGCAGGCCGAGGAGTGGGAGGACCTGCCCGAGGACATCCGGGCGACCTACGACCGCCTCGGCATCCCCGAGGCGGAGAAGCAGCGCCTCATCGCCGGGGTCGCCGCACAGTACGAGTCCGAGGTCGTCTACCACAAGATCCGGGAGGACCTCGAGGAGCAGGGTGTCATCTTTCTGGACACCGACTCCGGGCTGCGTGAGCACCCGGAGCTGTTCCAGGAGTACTTCGGCTCGGTGATCCCGGTCGGGGACAACAAGTTCGCCGCGCTGAACACGGCGGTGTGGTCGGGCGGATCCTTCATCTACGTGCCGCCGGGCGTGCAGGTCGAGATCCCGCTGCAGGCCTACTTCCGGATCAACACCGAGAACATGGGCCAGTTCGAGCGGACGCTGATCATCGTCGACGAGGGCGCCTACGTGCACTACGTCGAGGGCTGCACGGCGCCGGTCTACTCGTCGGACTCGTTGCACTCGGCGGTCGTCGAGATCGTCGTGAAGAAGAACGCGCGCTGCCGGTACACGACCATCCAGAACTGGTCGAACAACGTCTACAACCTGGTCACCAAGCGCGCCGCCTGCCACGAGGGCGGCACCATGGAGTGGATCGATGGCAACATCGGTTCCAAGGTGACGATGAAGTACCCGGCCGTGTGGCTGCTCGGCGAGCACGCCAAGGGCGAGGTGCTCTCCATCGCCTTCGCCGGTGCCGGTCAGCACCAGGACGCGGGCGCGAAGATGGTGCACGCCGCGCCCCGGACCTCCTCGACGATCGTCTCCAAGTCGGTGGCCCGCGGCGGTGGGCGGACGTCCTACCGCGGGCTCGTCCAGATCAACGAGGGCTCGTCGGCCTCCCGGTCGACGGTCAAGTGCGACGCGTTGCTCGTCGACACGGTGAGCCGCTCGGACACCTACCCCTACGTCGACGTGCGCGAGGACGACGCCTCCATCGGGCACGAGGCGAGCGTCTCCAAGGTCGGCGAGGACCAGCTGTTCTACCTGATGAGCCGGGGCCTGTCCGAGGAAGAGGCGATGGCGATGGTCGTGCGCGGCTTCGTCGAGCCGATCGCCCGGGAGTTGCCCATGGAGTACGCCCTCGAGCTCAACCGCCTCATCGAGCTGCAGATGGAAGGTGCGGTCGGCTGATGGTCGTCATCGACGCCACCGGTCGGCCCCCGGCCGCCTCCGGTGCCGTACCCCGTCCCGTACGGTCCCGTAACCCGCTCGACCACGCCGTGCCCACCGGACGCGAGGAGGCGTGGCGGTTCACCCCGCTGCGCCGGCTGCGCGGACTGCCGACCGGCCCCGAGGCCGACGGCAAGGTCTCCGTGTCGGTCACGGCGCCCGCGGGGGTCGAGGTGGAGCAGCTCGCCGTCGGCGACGCCCGGATCGGCCGGGTGCTGACCCCGGCCGACCGGGTGGCTGCCTTCGCCCTGACCCGGTCGGCGGGCGCGCTCGCCGTCACCGTCCCGGCCGAGGCCGCGCTCACCGAGCCGGTGGTCGTGCACCTGCACGGTGAGAGCCCCAGGTCCCCGGCCGGGTTCGTCGCGACGAGCGGCGACGGCGGGCGGCGCGGCTCCCCGGGCGGGGTGGCCTACGGTCACGTCCTCGTCGAGGTGGGCCCGTTCGCGTCGGCCACCGTGGTGCTCGACCATACCGGCAGCGCCACCTACGCCGGCAACGTCGAGGTGTACGTGGGGCACGGCGCCTCGCTCACCTTCATCACCCTGCAGGACTGGGACGACGACGCCGTGCACCTCGGCGCGCACGCCTACTCGCTGGGGCGCGACGCCCGGCTGCGCTCGTTCACCATCACCCTCGGCGGTGACCTGGTGCGCCTCAACCCGACCGTGGACTACCGCGGGCCCGGCGGCGACGCCGAGCTCTACGGCGTGTTCTTCACCGACGCCGGCCAGCACCAGGAGCACCGGCTGCTCGTCACGCACGAGCCGCGTTCCTGCCGCAGCCGGGTCACCTACAAGGGCGCGCTGCGCGGGGACGCCGCCCACGCGGTGTGGATCGGCGACGTCCTCATCGGCGCCGACGCCGTGGGCACGGACACCTACGAGCTCAACCGCAATCTCGTGCTCACCGACGGCGCGCGGGCCGACTCGGTCCCGAACCTGGAGATCCTCACCGGTGAGGTCGCCGGTGCCGGTCACGCCAGCGCCACCGGCCGGTTCGATGACGAGGCGCTGTTCTACCTGCAGTCGCGGGGGATCTCGCCCGAGGAGGCCCGCCGGCTCGTGGTGCACGGCTTCTTCGCCGAGATCATCGACCGGATCGACGTGCCGCAGCTGCGGGAGCGCATCATGACCAAGGTCGCCGGCGAGCTGTCGGCGGAGGTGGGCGGATGACGACCGCGACCGGCGGTTCTGCCGCGGGCGGCTCCTCGGTCGCCCCGCGGTGGCACCGGGTGTGTGCCGCCGCGGACCTCGCCGAGGGCAGCGCGATCGGCACCGAGATCGAGGGTGTGCCGGTGTGCGTGGTGCGGTCGGGCGGGGCGGTCTACGCCGTGCGCGACGAGTGCTCGCACGCCGACGTGATGCTCTCCCAGGGCGAAGCCGAGGACGGCAAGATCGAGTGCTGGCTGCACGGGTCCCAGTTCGACCTGGCCAGCGGCGTCCCGCTGAGCCTGCCGGCGATTGAGCCGGTGCCCACGTACGCAGTGACCGTCGACGGCGACGACGTGCTCGTCGACGTTACCCATCCAAACGTTACACATTCGAACCCGGAACGAGGGTGACGGCAGCGGTGTCCACACTGGAGATCCGCAATCTGCATGTCTCGGTGGAGACGGACGGCGAGGGCACGCGCGAGATCCTGCGCGGGGTGGACCTGACCGTCCGCAAGGGCGAGACGCACGCGATCATGGGGCCGAACGGGTCGGGCAAGTCGACGCTGTCCTATGCGATCGCGGGCCATCCCAAGTACACGGTCACCGAGGGCAGCATCACGTTCGACGGCGAGGACGTCCTCGCGATGAGCGTCGACGCCCGGGCCCGGGCCGGGATCTTCCTGGCGATGCAGTACCCGGTGGAGATCCCCGGGGTCTCGGTGTCGAACTTCCTGCGCTCCTCGGTCACGGCCGTGCGCGGCGAGGCGCCGAAGCTGCGGACCTGGGTCAAGGAGGTCAAGACCTCCATGGCTGCGCTCGAGATGGACCCGGCGTTCGCCGAGCGCAACGTCAACGAGGGCTTCTCCGGCGGCGAGAAGAAGCGTCACGAGATCCTGCAGATGGCGTTGCTCAAGCCGAGGATCGCTGTGCTGGACGAGACCGACTCCGGCCTCGACGTCGACGCGCTGCGCATCGTCTCCGGAGGCATCGAGTCGGTGCGGGCCCAGGGGGAGACGGGCATCCTGCTCATCACCCACTACACCCGAATCCTGCGCTACATCCGTCCTGAGTTCGTCCACGTCATGGCGGCGGGGCGGATCGTCGACGAGGGCGGCCCGGAACTGGCCGCCGTGCTGGAGGAGTCCGGCTACGACCGCTACGCCAAGGGTGGCGGCGCTCCCACGCCGGCCGGCGTGGGAGCGGTGTCATGACGCTGACCGACGCGGCCGTGCGCCTGGGGCCCGGACCCCGGCTCGTTGGCGGGTTCGACGTCGAGCAGGTCCGCCGGGACTTCCCCGCCCTGGCCCGCACGGTGCACGACGACCGGCCGCTGGTCTACCTCGACAGCGCCGCCACCTCGCAGAAGCCGCTGGCGGTGCTCGACGCCGAGCGGACCTACTACGAGCTGCACAACGCCAACGTGCACCGCGGCCTCCACGTGCTGGCCGAGGAGGCCACCGGGCTGTACGAGGCCTCCCGGGACAAGGTCGCCGCCTTCATCGGGGCGGGCGACCGCCGGGAGGTGGTGTTCACCAAGAACTCCTCGGAGGCGCTGAACCTCGTCGCCTACGCGATGAGCAACGCCGGGGCCGCCGGCGCCGAGGCGGAGCGGTTCCGGGTCGGCCCGGGTGATGAGATCGTCGTCACCGAGATGGAGCATCACTCCAACCTCGTGCCGTGGCAGATGCTGGCCCGGCGCACCGGGGCGACGCTGCGCTGGATCGGGCTGACCGACGACGGCCGGCTTGACCTGAGCAACCTCGATTCGATTATCACCGAGCGGGCGAAGGTCGTCGCCTTCGTCCACCAGTCGAACATTCTCGGCACGATCAACCCGGTCGCGCAGGTGGTGGCGCGGGCCCGCGAGGTCGGCGCGCTGACCGTGCTGGACGGCTCCCAGTCGGTGCCGCACAACCCGGTCGACGTCACCGATCTCGGGGTGGACTTCCTGGCCTTCACCGGGCACAAGATGTGCGCGCCCACCGGGGTCGGGGTGCTCTGGGGGCGCTACGAGCTGCTCGAGGTCATGCCGCCCTTCCTCGGCGGCGGCGAGATGATCGAGCTTGTCACCATGGAGGGCTCGACCTACGCGGCGCCGCCGCACCGGTTCGAGGCCGGCACCCCGATGATCGCCCAGGTGGTCGGGCTCGGCGCGGCTGTCGACTACCTGACCGCGCTCGGCATGCCGGCCGTCGCCGAGCACGAGCACGCGGTGACGGCCTACGCGCTGGACGCCTTCGCCGAGGTGCCGGGGTTGCGGATCATCGGTCCGCCGACGGCGGACGCCCGCGGCGGGGCGATCTCCTTCGTGCTGCACGAGGACGACGGCCGGCCGATCCATCCCCACGACGTCGGACAGATCCTCGACGAGCGCGGCATCGCCGTGCGGGTCGGGCACCACTGCGCCCGGCCGGTCTGCCTGCGGTTCGGGGTACCTGCGACGACCCGCGCGTCGTTCCACCTTTACACGACGACCGGTGAGGTCGACGCCCTGGTGGAAGGACTGCACGGGGTCCGGAGGTTCTTTCTGAGGTGAAACTCGACTCCATGTACCAGGAGATCATCCTGGACCACTACCGCAACCCGCTCCACCGGGGGCTGCGGGATCCCTTCGACGCCGAGGTGCACCACGTCAACCCGACCTGCGGCGACGAGGTGACCCTGCGGGTGAAGGTCTCGGACGGGGTCGTCGAGGACGTCTCCTACGAGAGCGAGGGCTGTTCGATCAGTCAGGCGTCGGCGAGCGTCATGAGTGATCTCGTGATCGGCAAGCCGGTCGACGCGGCGCTGAAGCTCGAACGCGAGTTCTTGGCGCTGATGCAGTCGCGGGGCACCGTCGAGGGTGACGAGGACGTGCTGGAGGACGCCGTGGCGTTCGCCGGCGTCTCCAAGTACCCCGCCCGGGTGAAATGTGCCCTGCTGTCCTGGATGGCCTGGAAGGACGCGACCGCCAAGGCGATGGATCCGAGCGTCGCCGGTGCCGGTGCCGCCGCATCCACCTCTGTCGCGTTCCCCCGCGTCGCCCCCCTCGACGTACCCGAGCAGGAGAAGCCATGAGCGAGACGGTGACCGAGACGCGCTCGACCGAGACGGGAGAAACCGCCGAGGCGGCGGACCAGCCCGCCGGGGTCCCGAAGCCGCTGCTGGACCCGGACCCGACGGGACCGGGCGCCCCGCCGGAGCTCGCCAGCTTCGAGGACATCGAGGAGGCGATGCGCGACGTCGTCGACCCCGAGCTCGGCATCAACGTCGTCGACCTCGGCCTCGTCTACGGCATCCACGTCGCCGACGACAACACCGTCACCCTCGACATGACGCTGACCTCGGCGGCCTGCCCGCTCACCGACGTCATCGAGGACCAGACCCGCTCCGCCCTGGTCGATGGCCCGGACGGGCTGGCCGCGGATGTGACCATCAACTGGGTCTGGATGCCGCCGTGGGGACCGGACAAGATCACCGACGACGGTCGCGAGCAGCTGCGCGCGCTCGGCTTCAACGTCTGACGGCCGCCGGCTGCCGGGCCGCCCGCCCTCGGGCTGCCGTCCGCCCTCGGCCCACCGGATGAACAACCGGTGGGGTTCACGCAACATACGGCTGGCTACCCAGCAACCACCGCTCACTCCGCCCGTGTCCGCCCGCCAGGCTTGTAGGGTCGGAACCAGGCGATCGGCGTCGTCATCGGCCCATTTCGGCGGGGCTTTCCGCATCGTGACGTGGTGTCCGGCCCCGCCGGTCGTTCGGAGATCGAGCCGGAAGACGGGAGCCTGTCTGTGCCGAGCCCGCGGGTCCTCGGTCTGGTGCTGGCCGGGGGTGCCGGACGGCGGCTGGCGCCGCTGACCGCGGACCGGGCGAAGCCCGCCGTCCCCTTCGGTGGGCTGTACCGCCTGATTGACTTCGTGCTGTCCAACCTGGTGAACGCGGGCTACCTGCGCATCGCGGTCCTGACCCAGTACAAGAGCCACAGCCTCGACCGGCACATCACGACGACGTGGCGGATGAGCAACCTGCTCGGCAACTACGTCACGCCGGTGCCGGCGCAGCAGCGGCTGGGGCCGCGATGGTTCGCCGGCAGCGCCGACGCCATCCACCAGTCGCTGAACCTCGTCTACGACGACGCCCCGGACATCGTCGTGGTCTTCGGCGCGGACCACGTGTACCGGATGGACCCGCGGCAGATGGTCGCCCAGCATCTCGACAGCGGAGCCGGCGTCACCGTCGCCGGGCTGCGGGTACCGAGATCCGAGGGCCGGGCGTTCGGGGTTATCCAGACGGCGCCCGACGGCCGCACGATCGAGGCGTTCCTGGAGAAGCCCGCCGATCCGCCGGGTCTGCCGGGCAGCCCCGAGGAGACGTTCGCCTCGATGGGCAACTACGTCTTCTCGACGGACGTGCTGATCGACGCCCTGCGCAAGGACGCCGCCGACGAGGACAGCGTCCACGACATGGGCGGGAACATCATCCCGATGCTCGTGGCCCAGCGGGCGGCGGCGGTGTACGACTTCGCCGGCAACGTCGTCCCGGGCACGACGCTGCGTGACCGCGGCTACTGGCGCGACGTCGGCACCGTCGACTCGTACTTCGAGGCGCAGATGGATCTGTGCGCGCTCGACCCGGTGTTCAACCTCTACAACCGGGAGTGGCCGATCCTCACCAGCATCCCCTCGCTGCCACCGGCGAAGTTTGTGCACGATGGCCTGCAGCGCACCGGCACGGCCATGAACAGCATCGTCAGCAACGGAGTCATCATCTCCGGGGGCACGGTGCGCTCGTCGGTGCTGTCCCCGGGAGTGCGGGTGAACTCCTGGGCCGAGGTCGACCACACGGTGCTCCTGGACAACGTGGTCGTCGGCCGGGGGGCCGTCGTCCGCGATGCCATCCTGGACAAGAACGTGCACGTGCCGGCGGGCGCCCAGGTCGGGGTGGACAAGGACCGGGATCGCGCCCGCGGCTACACCGTGAGCGAGCAGGGCGTCACCGTCGTCGGCAAGGGCATCACGATCGCCGACTGAACCGGCCGCCATCCCCCTATCCGCCCGCACCCGTCCCGTCACGGCACCGTTGGGAGAGACCGCACATGCGCGTCGCCATGCTCACCCGGGAGTACCCCCCGGACGTCTACGGCGGGGCGGGTGTGCACGTCGAGTACCTGAGCCGGGAGCTCGCCCGGCTGGTCGACCTCACCGTCCACCGCGAGGGGCCGGCGCCGGGCGGCGGGGCGCCGGGCGGTGGGCCCGCGGGTGCGGTGCCGTCGACCGGTGCCGTCGACCGGTGCCGTCGACCGGCCGGTGGTCGAGAGGGCGGGTGCCCCGGGCGTCGCCGCGGTCGCGGCGCACCGGAGCTGGGCCGCGCTCGCCGACGCGAACGACGCGCTGCGGACCGTGTCGATGGACCTGTCTATGGCCGCCACGGCGGCCGGCGCGGACGTGATCCACTCGCACACCTGGTACGCGAATCTCGGTGGCCATCTCGCCGCGCTGCTCGGCGGCGTCCCGCACGTGATGACCTCGCACTCGCTGGAGCCCCGGCGTCCCTGGAAGGCCGAGCAGCTGGGCGGGGGCTACCGGGTGTCGTCCTGGTGCGAGCGGGTCGCGATCGAGTCGGCGGCCGCCGTGGTCGCGGTCAGCGCGGGCATGCGCGCGGACATCCTCGATGCCTACCCGGCGGTCGATCCGGCCCGCGTGCACGTCATCCGCAATGGCATCGACACCGACGAGTACCGTCCGGACACCGCGACCGACGTGCTGGAACGCCACGGGGTGGACCCGGATCGGCCGACGGTGATCTTCGTGGGGCGGAGCACCCGGCAGAAGGGGCTGCCGGTGCTGCTGCGGGCGGCGGCGGCGATCGACCCCCAGGCGCAGCTCGTGCTCTGTGCCGGGGCCCCGGACACCCCTGCGCTGTTCACGGAGATCACCGACCTGGTCGAGGGCCTGCGCGCCGGCCGCGACGGCGTGGTCTGGCTGCCCGGGATGCTGACGAAGCCGGAGGTGATCCAGCTGCTCAGCCATGCCACCGTGTTCGTCTGCCCGTCGGTCTACGAGCCGCTCGGCATCGTCAACCTGGAGGCGATGGCGTGCGGCACCGCGGTCGTCGCCTCCCGGGTTGGTGGCATTCCCGAGGTCGTCGACGACGGCGTCACCGGTCTGCTGGTGCCGCCCGACGACCCCGGCGCGCTGGCCGGGGCCGTCAACGAGGTGCTCGCGGACCCGGTCCGGGCGGCCGCGATGGGCCACGCGGGCCGGGACCGGGCCGTCACCGAGTTCGGCTGGGCTGCGATCGCCGAGCGCACCGCGCGGCTGTACGCGTCGCTGACTGGCGGCTGACGGCTCAGCTCGGCTGGGGCTGTCAGCTCGTCCAGGCCGTTTCGGAGACCGGGGAGCGACCGAGCAGCGGACGCCACCAGGCTTCGTTCTCCTTGTACCAGGCGATGGTCGACCGCATGCCCTCGGCGAAGTCGATCAACGGCGCCCAGTCCAGCTCGGTCCGCAGCTTGGTGGAGTCCAGCAGGTAGCGGCGGTCGTGCGAGGGACGGTCGGGCACGATCGTCTTCAACGACGCGGGCAGACCGAGCTCGGCGAGCACCGTGTCGGCGATCGTCTCGATGTCCGCTTCGACGCCGGATCCGACGTGGTAGGTCTCGCCGAGCCGCCCGCGGTCCAGAACCGCGTCGATCGCCCGGCAGTGGTCCATCACGTGCAGCCACTCGCGCCGGTTCGTGGTAGAGGCGTACATCGGGAGCGACTCGCCCTGCAGCGCCCGGGTCACGAACAGGGGGATGACCTTCTCCGGAAACTGGTAGGGACCGTAGTTGTTCGAGCAGTTGGTGATCGTCACGGGGAGGTTGTAGGTAAAGCCATAGGCGCGTACGGCGTGGTCCCCGCCGGCCTTCGCCGCGTTGTAGGGCGTGCGGGGGAGGTAGGGGGAGTCCTCGGTGAAGGCGCCGGGGTCGTTGAGGTCCATGTCGCCGTAGACCTCGCAGGTGGAGATCTGGTGGAAGCGGGCCACCCCGACCGTGCGGGCCGCCTCGAGCAGGGCCTGGGTACCCATCACGTTCGTCGAGAAGAACTCGCCGGGGCGAATGATCGCCAGACTGTTGTGCGACTCGGCGGCGAAGTTCACCACCACGTCCACGGAGTGCTCCCGCAGCACCGACTCGACGAGCTCCTGGTCACGGATGTCGCCGTGGACGAACGTGACGCGGTCCGCGACGTCGGCGAGGTTCTCCCGGCAGCCGGCGTAGGTCAGGGCGTCGAGCGCCACGACCGCGTCCCCCGGATGCCGCGTCCGCCAGTAGCGGACGAAGTTCGATCCGATGAACCCGGCGGCTCCGGTCACGAGGAGCGTCGACATGGTGTGCCTTTCGATCGGTGCGCAGGCGCGGCGACGCCTGCGGCTGGGCGGTGGACGGACGTCGTCCATGTTCTCGTGGCGGGCGGGCACCGGCCTGGCCCGCGCGCGGCCACCCGGACGACGGCGGGTGACCGTGGGCGCACGGGCACCCTACGCTCTGGCGCGTGGCGGGCCTGCCCGAGGGCTAGCCGGCGGCCACAGCGGCCTATGCCCCCCGTACTCTTGAGGTCATGAGCATCGTCGTATCGTGATCGTCGCGTGCCCGACCGTGCCGTCCTTGGTGGGCACGGTGCGCGACCTGCCCTGTGCCCGACCTACCCCGTGCCCGACCTCGGTCGTCCCGGTTCGCAGTGCTCTGGTGGGGTCCCCGCCGTTGTCCGTGTCAACCCGACGTCGCCGGTGTAACGCTCTGACGCTCGCCCGGCGTTGTCTGGAAGCCCGAAAGAGGCCCTACCTCGATGATCATTGTGTCCGAGCTCGAACTGCGTGCCGGAGCCCGCACTCTGATCGAGCCCGTATCCTTCCGGGTGCAGCCGAACGACCGGATCGGTCTCGTCGGGCGCAACGGGGCCGGCAAGACGACGTTGCTGAAGGTGCTTGCCCGGGAGGGGCTGCCGTTCGCCGGCACCGTCGACCTCCGGGGTGAGATGGGTTACCTCCCCCAGGACCCGCGTACCGGCGATCTGGCCGACACTGCCCGTGATCGTGTGCTGTCGGCACGTGGTCTCGACGTTCTCCTGCGCGAAATGGAGAAGCTGCAGCTGGAGATGGCCGAGCTGGTCGACACCACGGCGCGGGACGCGGCGATCCGCCGCTACGGCAGCCTGGAGGAGCGATTCGGGACGCTCGGCGGTTATGCCGCCGAGGCGGAGGCTGCCCGGATCTGCTCGTCGCTGGGCCTGGCTGACCGGGTGCTCGTCCAGCCCATCGGCACCCTGTCCGGTGGGCAGCGGCGGCGGGTCGAACTCGCTCGCATCCTGTTCGCCGGGTCCGGCAACGCCGACGCGACCCTGCTGCTCGACGAGCCGACGAACCACCTCGACGCCGACTCGATCGGGTGGCTGCGGGACTTCCTGCGCGCTCACACGGGTGGCCTGATCGTGGTGAGCCACGACGTCGACCTGCTCGACAAGTGCGTGAACAAGGTCTTCCACCTCGACGCCAACCGGGCCACCCTCGACGTCTACAACGTGAACTGGAAGACCTATCTCAACCAGCGCGAGCTGGACGAGCGCCGCCGTCGCCGGGAACGCGCCAATGCCGAGAAGAAGATCGACTCGCTGAAGGCGCAGGCCGACAAGATGCGCGCCAAGGCGACCAAGGCGCGGGCCGCCCATCAGATGGACCGGCGGGCCGAGCGGCTCGCGGCCGGGCTCGCCGAGGCGCGCGTCGCCGACCGGGTAGCCAAGCTGCGCTTCCCGGACCCGGCTCCGTGCGGCCGCACGCCGCTGACCGCCACCGGACTGTCGAAGTCCTACGGCTCGCTGGAGGTGTTCACCGGCGTGGACCTCGCGATCGACCGCGGCTCGCGGGTCGTGGTCCTCGGGCTGAACGGTGCCGGCAAGACCACGCTGCTGCGCATCCTGGCGGGCCAGGAGGCGCCCGACGTCGGTCAGGTGCATCCCGGTCACGGTCTGCGTCTCGGGTACTACGCGCAGGAACACGAGACGCTGGACACTAGCCGCTCGGTGCTGGACAACATGCGGGCCGCCGCGCCGGGGGCGTCGGACGTGGAGCTGCGTCGCATCCTGGGCGCGTTCCTGTTCAGCGGAGGCAGCGTGGAGCAGCGTGCCGAGACCCTGTCCGGCGGCGAGAAGACCCGCCTCGCGCTCGCCGGACTGGTCTGCAGCTCCGCCAACGTCCTCCTGCTCGACGAGCCGACGAACAACCTCGACCCCGCCTCGCGCGACGAGGTGCTTGCCGCGCTCGCCACGTACCGGGGCTCGGTCGTCCTGGTCACCCACGACCCGGGGGCCGTCGAGGCACTCGACCCGCAGAAGGTCCTGATGCTGCCGGACGGGGTCGAGGACAACTGGTCACCCGATCTGGCCGAGCTCATCACCCTGGCTTGAGCAGGAACCCTGCCCCGGGAACGGAATGGAGAACCTTTGTGAGTACGCAGGGCGGCACCAAGGCGGTCATGGCGGCACTGATCGCCAATCTGGGTATCGCGGTGGCGAAGTTCGTCGCGTTCCTGTTCACCCAGTCGTCGTCGATGCTGGCCGAGTCCATCCACTCGGTGGCCGACTCCGGCAACCAGGGCCTGCTCCTGCTCGGCCAGAAATGTTCCGTCCAGCCGCCGGACGAGGAGCATCCCTTCGGGTACGGGCGGGCGCGTTACATCGCCGGCTTCCTGGTCGGGATCGTGTTGTTCAGCGTCGGTGGGCTGTTCTCAGTGTATGAGGGCGTCGAGAAGCTGCGCCATCCGCATGAGCTGGAGAGCGGGCTGGTCGCGGTCGTCGTCCTGCTGACCGCGGTGCTGCTGGAGTCGTACTCCTTCGCGACCGCCATCCGCGAGTCGAAGAAGACGAAGGGCGACCAGTCCTGGTGGCGGTTTATCCGGGAGGCGCGG
>NZ_CDWRCM010000018.1:20569-21641 GCF_977927585.1 Frankia sp. CcWB2
GCACTCGACGACCCGATCTGGGACGGCGCGGGAACGCTGGCCATCGGCGTGCTCCTGCTGATCGTGGCCGTCCTCGTGGCGACCGAGGCGTACGGCATGCTGGTGGGCGAGGCCGCCGCCCCGGGAATGGTCGCCACCATCCGCGGCACGCTCGCCGCCGCCCCGGGCGTCGCCACGGTCATCCACCTGCGCACACTGCACCTCGGGCCGGACGAGCTGCTCGTCGCCGCCAAGATCGGTATCGGGGCGGAACTGGCGATGCCCGAGGTGGCCGCCACCATCAACGGCGCGGAGGCGGCGCTGCGGGCCGCGGTGGCGGTTCCGCTGCGCATCTTCCTCGAGCCCGACATCCTCCGCGACGAGCCGGGTCGACGACGGGATCCGTCAGCCGGTGCCGTCGGCGAGGCAGAGCCGCAGCGCGAGCGCGCTCAGAACGCCGAGGGACATCAGTACCACCGGCAGGTTTCCCGCTCGTAGCTTGTCTCCGGGCAGCTCCGGTCGGGGATGAGGCGCCACCGCGGCCACCAGTAACCAGGGGAACACTGGCAGCCAGGACTCTTCGACGTCGCCATCGGCCAGCCCGAGGACCGTCGCGAACAGCATCGTCGCGCCGGCCCCCACCAGCAGCGGCCAGCCCGGGGTCAGCCGCAGGCGGCGCGCCGCCCGGATGAGAACCGGCCCGCAGACGAGGACGACCACGGTCAGGTCCACGACGATCCAGGCCAGCGTGCCGGCGAGCCCCGGCCGTGGCGCGCTCGCCAGGGCCAGCCCGTCGGGCCAGGAGAAACCCCACGCGTAGAAGAGCCACAGCGGCAGGAGCGCACCCAGACCGGTCATGACATTGAGGATCGGGCGACGGCGGACGAAGTAGGCCGCGGCGACCGCCACGCCAAGCCATACCGGGGCGTAGCCGAACAGCCCCGCGAGGCCGAGCAGCAGCCCGCTTGCCAGCGCCCACCACATCGAGCGCCGACCCGGTTCGCATCCGACCACCCCCACCGCGACGGCCAGGGCGGCCAGGGTAGCCGTGACGGCGTCCGGGGACGCCGCCGTCCATCCGCTCCACGGGGCC
>NZ_CDWRCM010000018.1:21976-25746 GCF_977927585.1 Frankia sp. CcWB2
AACAGTATCCCGATCGCGACCGCACCGTGCATCCCCACCCTGGTGAGCACCCAGACGGTCAGGACGGGGCCCGGAGGATGGGTCGGCAGGACGGCCGTGGTCCCCGCCGCGGCGTGCGCGGTGGTCGCGGTGTAGGTGGCGAGGAAGCCGAGCGGATCGTCACCGACGGCCTTCGCCGCCGCCAGGAGATCCGCCGGGATGCGAAGATCCGCCGTGATCTCCCCGGGTGCGACCAGCGCGAGCGTGCCGCTCCACGCCAGCGATCCGACGTAGCCCAGGACGAGCAGGGCGGTCCAGGGCAGCCTGTTCACCGGGCCGGTCGCCGTGGCCGGGGTGGCCGGGGTGTTCGGGGTGGCCGCCGGGGGGGTGGTCGAGGCCCACCAGGCGGTGAGGGCGACCACGACCACGGCGATCACGAGCGGGACCAGGACGAGGGAATCGAGACGGGGAGCCCACCCGCCGCGCAGCGGCGGGTCACCGATGTCCAGATCCAGGTCGCCGGTGGAGACGAGGAACGTGCCGATGAGACCGCAGGCCACCAGGATGAGCCACAGCGCCGCCTCGCCGGCCTCGGTGCGCCCGGCGGACCCCGCCCAGGGCCGGGACAGGCCGCCGCGCGGTCCGGGCAACCGGCTGGAGGCGGCGACAGCGGTCGGGTCGGAGGCGCCGTCCGTCGCGCTCACCGGTCCGTACCGAGGCAGGCCGCGTAGCTGGGCACCTTCGGTGCCGACCCGGAGATCATCACGTCACCGACCACCACTGCACGGTAACGAGTCCGGTCCGCTCCCAGCGCCGGAGTTCCCCCCGAGCCGGATGCCGGAGGTGCTGGCGGGGGCGCCGGCAGGGGTGCGACGAGCCGTCCGCGATCTCGCCGGACCGGGCCTCAGCACGGGAGCGGGCCGGCCCCGACGGGGTGGACAACCGGTATCGGATGTGAGGAATCAGTCGAATTGATCGGCCGCGTTCGCGGTCCGTCGGCTCGCTCTGTACAGTGATCGACTGATGGTCGTACCTGCAGCGTTGCATCGAGAGAAGATCTTGAGCGCGAAGATGGCGATGTTCGTGGCGACGCGCCGATGCTGTTGTCGGGCCGCGTACCGGGGATTGGGGACACTGATCTCGGTAGCACCGTCGGCCAGGCGCGCCTGCTGTGCCAGCGGGTGGGTGCGACCCGTGCCATCGCTGGTGACCGCCGGCGTGGAGGAAGGAACGCGAGGGCACGGTCACGCATCGGCGCCGCGTGTGATGGATCACATCTGCTTCGAGTGGCGCGTTTACTCAAGCTGAGTGAAGATCGGTTCGCAGATCATCGAACACGGAGGGGGCCACGTTGGCCGAGCTCAGGAAAGGAACCCGGATCACCGGCGCCGAGCGGGACAAGCTTGCCGCCGAACTTCGGAAGAAGTACGAAGGTGGGCAGAGCATCCGCCTGCTCGCCGAGTCCTCTGGTCGTTCGTACGGGTTCGTCCACCGGATCCTCTCGGAGTCCGGTACGACCCTGCGCGGCCGGGGTGGTGCGACCCGGGGCACCAAGAAGAAAAGCGCCTGATCATGGCGGTCCCCGCCGCCGCTGTAGCGGCGGCGGCGGCCGGACTGCACGTGCGGGTCGCCGGGCCTCTCGTCACGATCTGGATGACGGATCCCGGTGATACCGGCGGGGCCGGCTCGTTCCCGGCTCTCGCGTCGGCGCTGGCCGGCGAACTGCGGCGGTTGACCGGTGAGGTCCGGGTCCTGGTTGTCCGGATGGGTCATCGCCCCCCACCGGCCGCTGCCCTTACCGACCCCGCACCCCGAGTGGGCGAGGAAGGGCCCGCGGACGCCGTGGGGCAGTTGTCCCCGGCCGCGGGATATCGCGCATGGCGCGACGCGATGGGGCGGGTCTCCGATCGGTCCGACCTGATCAGTGTGGCCGTCGTGGACACGACGGTCGGCGACCTCGGTCTCGCGGTGACGGTCGCCTGCGACCTGCAGGTTCTCGCCGAGGATGCGCGCTTCCGGCTGACCTGGGCGCGTGACGGCCTCCTGCCCGCGGCCGGTGCCATGGGTCGGCTGGTCGAGCTCCTCGGCTACGCGAATGCCCTGGACCTCTGCCTGACCGGCCGCGAGCTCGCCGCCGACGAAGCGGCCAGGATCGGGCTGGCCCAGCGGGTCCTGCCGCGTGAGCTGCTGGACGAGCAGGTCGGCGTGCTGGTCGCGGCGCTCCTCGCGGTTCCCCGCGACATCGCGGCCGAGGTGAAGGCGCTGATGCGCGGCGTGCGGCGCTCCCGTCCCGCTACCCGCTCCGACCGTCTCGACGAGCGGGCCGAGGACGAGGCCTGGGAACGCGTCGTCACCGCCCGCTCCGCTGCCGGTGACGACCCCGCGGCGGGGTGACCGGCAGCCCCGACCGGCTCCTGCGCCGGCTCCGTACCGGCGGTCTCCCGCTTCGGCATCCGTTTCGCTCCGTGCCGTGCCAAGCTGCAGCCAGCACGCCTGACGAGCCGCACCCGCCGCGGGAATGCCCGTCCGCAATTCCTGCTTACATCGTTACGTAGTAAGCACTACGTAACACAGTAAGCGCCGCCGCCAGGAGGGCTGATGCGACCGGGAATGGATGGTTGGTCTACGATGCGTACCTTCCAACAGGACCGTTCGGTCACCCGGACCTCGCTGCGGCCCGGTACCCTGCGCAGGATCGTCGCCTTCGCCCGTCCCCATCGGCGGCAGCTCGCCTACTTTCTCGCGCTCATCGTGCTCAGCTCGGCTGTCGGTGCGGTTGTTCCGCTGATCCTCAAGACGATCATCGATGACGGCATCGTGCGCCACCGGGTGGGGCTCGTGCAGGCGCTCGCCGCGGTCGTCGCGGGCCTGGCGTTCCTGGACGCCGGTCTGTCGCTCGCGCAGCGCTGGTTCTCGGCCCGGATCGGCGAGGGTCTGATCTACGAGATGCGCAGCCAGGTGTTCTGGTACGTGCAGCGCCAGCCGCTCGCCTTCTTCACCCGGACCCAGACCGGGGCGCTCATCAGCCGGTTGAACAACGACGTGCTCGGCGCGCAGTCGGCGTTCACCAACACGCTGTCGTCGGTGCTGTCGAATGTCCTGTCCGCCGGATTCGTGCTCGCCGCGATGCTGGTGCTGTCCTGGCGAATCACCCTCGTGTCGCTCGTGTTGCTGCCGGTATTTATTATTCCGGCCCGCTTGTTGGCGCCCCGCCTGGCCAGGCTGACCCGGGAGAGCTACGGGTTGAACGCCGAGATGAACACGACGATGACGGAACGATTCAACGTGTCCGGAGCGATGCTCGCGCAACTGTATGGTTCGGCGGAACGGGAGGACGAGAACTTCCGCGTTCGGGCCGGGCGGGTGCGTGACATCGGGGTGACCCAGGCTATGTACGGCCGCATATTCTTCGTCTCGCTCACCCTGGTCGCCTCGCTCGCGACCGCGATCGTCTACGGGATAGGCGGTCGGTTCGCTGCCCAGGGCAGCCTGGAGGTCGGCACCCTGGTCGCGCTCACGGCCTACCTCGGACGGCTGTACGGGCCGCTCACCCAGCTCTCCAACGTGCACGTCGACGTCATGACGGCGCTGGTGTCCTTCGAGCGGGTCTTCGAGGTGCTCGATCTGGAGCCAGCGATCGCCGACCGGCCGGGCGCCGTCGATCTGCCGGCCGGCGCGACGACCATCGAGTTCGATCATGTCGGTTTCCGTTATCCGGCCGCCGGCGAGGTCTCCCTGGCGTCGCTGGAGTCGGTCGCCGTACTCGACCCGCGGGTGCCCACGCCGGTGTT
>NZ_CDWRCM010000018.1:26090-30382 GCF_977927585.1 Frankia sp. CcWB2
GCACGATGTCACCTTCCGGGTCGAGCCGGGGCAGGTGATCGCGTTGGTCGGCCCGTCCGGAGCGGGCAAGACGACGATCAGCCAGCTCGTTCCGCGCATGTATGACGTGCGGTCGGGGTCGGTACGCATCGGCGGGCACGACGTCCGCGATCTCACCCTTCGGTCCCTGCGGTCCGCCGTCGGTGTGGTCACCCAGGACGCGCATCTGTTCCACGACACCATCCGCGCGAACCTGGCCTTCGCCCGGGCGGACGCCTCGGACGAGCAGATGTGGACCGCTCTGGGCGCGGCGCGGATCGGGCTGCTCGTGCGCTCCCTGCCGGACGGCCTGGACACGGTCGTCGGTGACCGGGGCTACCGCCTGTCCGGCGGGGAGAAGCAGCGGCTGGCCATCGCCCGGCTGCTGCTGCGCGAACCGGGCATCGTCGTGCTGGACGAGGCCACCGCGCATCTCGACAGCGAGTCCGAGGCCGGCGTGCAGCAGGCGCTGACCGCCGCGCTGGTGGGACGGACATCCCTGGTCATCGCGCACCGGCTGTCCACGGTGCGCGACGCCGACCGCATTCTGGTGGTCGACGACGGGCGGATCGTGCAGAGCGGGACCCATGAGGAGCTGCTGGCCCGCGGCGGGCTCTATGCCGAGCTGTACCGGACCCAGTTTGCCCCGGCCCCGGCCGTCGGTGCTGAGGCGGGGTGGGCCGAAGGGGCCAGTGCCCCACCGGTCGGGGTCTGACTCCTGGGCCACACCCGGGCGCGCCACGTTCGGGCGGCCGGCGTCGCGCCGACCCGACAGGTGGGCGGCGACCGGCAGTGGTCCGCGGCGGGAAGGCCGCGGAGCACGGCCGCCCGTCGTGGCGACACTAAGACCCGGGCTCGGCCGGACGAAGCGGCGCGGCCGCGGGGGAGCTCCCGCCGGCCGCGCCGCCGGCGTGCACCTCCGAGGCGACAACGCTGGTCTCGGCGGGAGCCATGACGTCGGCGACGGCGATGTCGATGTCGATGTCGCCGGACGATTGGCGGTGGATGGCGGGATTTTGTTTCATACCGGCTCCGGGGGACTCGATCGTGCCCTACCGACTTCCGCATCCGAGGGAGCGGATCCCAGGAACGTCCGGCGCCCTTGCCGTCTTTCCCGTATCACGCGCGTCAACCGACAGGGGTGTGGCGCGGACGATATGAACGGTACGCCGCTGCGCGACCACGCGCAGCATATAACGGATACGCCTGATCTGACTACTTCTCGGGCCGCCGTACGCGTCTCCTGGTGGCCCCCGTGTGCAATGACCGACGATCAGTACTTAGGCTCTGGGTGTGCCCCGTAGAGCCAAGATTGTTTGTACCCTCGGCCCCGCGACCAGCTCGCCAGAGAAGGTCCGGGCCCTCGTCGACGCGGGAATGGACATTGCCCGACTAAATTTCTCCCACGGAACACACGAACAGCATGCCGTCACGTACGCGCGGGTGCGCGAGGCCGCGGAGGCGGCCGGCCGCAGTGTCGGCACGCTCGCCGACCTCCAGGGACCGAAAATCCGGCTGGGGAGCTTCGCCGACGGCGGGGTCACCCTGCTGCCCGGTCAGCGGTTCACCGTCACGATCCGTGATGTTCCCGGCGATCAGCATCAGGTCGGCACGACCTACCCGGGCCTGCCGGGCGACGTCGCGGCCGGGGATCGCGTCCTGGTTGACGACGGCCGCCTGGTCCTCCAGATCGACGGGGTGACCGACACCGATGTCCACACCACGGTCGTCATTGGCGGGCCGGTGAGCGACCACAAGGGGATGAACATTCCCAACGCCGCGCTCACCGTCTCGGCGCTCACCGAGAAGGACGCCGCTGACCTGCGGTTCGCCCTCAACCTCGGGGTGGACATGGTCGCCTTGTCCTTCGTCCGGAGTGCTGTGGACGCCGTGGCGGTGCATGCGATCATGGATGAGGTGGGGATCCGGGTCCCGGTCCACGCCAAGATCGAGAAGCCGCAGGCGGTCGCTGAACTCGACGAGATCATCGAGGCGTTCGACGGTCTGATGATCGCCCGTGGCGATCTCGGGGTCGAGCTGCCGCTCGAGGACGTGCCGCTCGTGCAGAAGCGCGCCGTCAGCCAGGCCCGGGAGCGGGCCAAGCCGGTGATCGTCGCGACCCAGGTGCTCGAGTCCATGGTCAGCGCGCCGCGGCCGACCCGTGCCGAGGCCAGTGACTGCGCCAACGCCGTCCTGGACGGCGCTGACGCGATCATGCTGTCGGCGGAGACGAGCGTCGGTGCCTACCCCATCGAGGCCGCGGCCACCATGGCGCGCATCATCGAGACCGCCGAGGCCGACCTCGGCCGGATACCGCCCCTGCGGACCGAACCGCGCACGCTCGGTGGGGCACTCGCCCAGGCCGCCGCGTCGGTAGGAGCCGCGGTCGGCGCCCGTTATCTCGTGGCCCACACCCTCAGTGGTGACACGGCCCGGCGACTTGCCCGGTACCGTACAGAGGTCCCGGTGCTGGCCTTCACGCCGATTCCGGCGGTTCGCAACCAGATGGCGCTCTTCTGGGGCGTGGAAACCTTCCTCGTGCCGTTCGCGGACAGCACGGACGAGATGGTCCGCCAGGTCGACAGCGCCCTCTTCCATATTGGCCGATGCAAGCCGGGTGAACTGGTGGTCGTCGTCGCCGGGACGCCGCCGGGCGTGGCCGGCATGACCAACATGATGCGGGTCCATCGCATCGGGGAGGCCATCTGATCCCACCGTCTGACTGACCCCACCGTCTGGCGTCAGCGTCGCATCCCTGATCTTTGATCTTTGATCCCTGGCCGAGAACTGGCCTACCTCGAGCACCCCGAGCCGCGCCGACGCCGAGTCCGCCGGTCGCCGACGGCCCGTCGGCGCGGCCACCGTTGTGCCGTTGCCGTTCTGGCACATGTCGGGCGTGAGCTGATGACTGTCATGATGATGCCGAGCTGGGCCTAGGCGGACAAGCTGGGGGCGTGGTACGGCCCGGGCCCGGTCGCCTCCGGTCCGTACCGGGTCGGCCGGCGGCCTGTTGCACACGGTGTATGTCAGGAAGTGGTGGGATGGCCGAGCAGGGAAGTGGGACGGACGGTCAGGCGTCCGACGCCCGGTCGACGAACGGCGACGCCGCGGCCAATCCCGAAACCGGAGTACCCCGGACCGGGCAGAGCGGTGGGACCACGGAGAAGACCGCACCGCGCCCGGGGGCCGGGAGGAACGCGGCCGCCACGTCCGCCCGTGCGTCGAATCCGACCTCCTCCCAGGGCGGACGAGCAGCGAGCGCGGGTCCGGCCGGCCGGAGCGGTGCGGAGCGGGCCGGAAGCCCGCAGAGCACGACAAAGACAGAGAATCCCGAAAAGCCGGGGAACCTCGGGAAGCCGGGAAACCCCGGGAGCGCGGTTGCCGCCCCGCGGCAGGGTACCGGCCGTATCCCGCCGACGTCGGTTCCACCCTTGGGAGGAGCTTCACCGGCGCGGTCCGTGGGCGGCGGGCAGCGGTCGGTGCCGCCGGCTCCCGCCCGGCCAGCCGCGGCGGACACCCCGGAATCATCGAAGCGGTCGACGCCACCGAAGACCGACACACCCGCCCAGTCTGGTTCCAGCCAGCCCGGTTCTGCCCAGCCCGGTTCCGGCCAGGGGCGCGGCGCCGTCCGACGGCCCTCGGCTTCGCGGCCCGGGCCGCCCGCCCCGCCCCCGCCCATTCCGGCAGCGGCACCACCGGCCGCGAGCCGTTCGGGTAGTCCCGCGGCACCGCCTCCCCCGAGTCGCACGGGGAATCCGGTCAGCTCGGCCGGAACCGCGCGTTCGACGCCCGGCCGTACGAGTGCCTCCCCACCGCCGGTCTCCCTACCGCCGGCCTCCGCGCAGCTGCCGGCACCGGCGCCGACCCGGGCTCGACCGCCAACGCCAACGCTAGCGTCGGCACCGACGCTGGCACCGGCACCGTCCCGACCCGCGTGGTTCGAGCGCGACGTCTCGAGGACCTCCGCCGGGTCCGCCGGTTCCGGCGCCAGGGTGCCATCCGTTCCCGGCGTTGAGGAGGGTCCTCGGTCGCGAGGAGTGCCGGCGCCGGTTCCCGTCCGGGATCATCGAGAACCTGGCAGGGATCCCCTGGAGGCCGCGGCCGGGCGTCGGCCGCCCGCCCGTACCGACGGGGATGACCACATACTCGATCATGATCGTGGTCGTCCACGGGCGTCGCGTTCTGCCGACCCGCCGACCATGCAGGTGCGCCGACAGCTCAGACCCGATCCCGAGCCGGATCCGGTGCCCTCCGGCACGAGGGACGAGGCGTGG
>NZ_CDWRCM010000018.1:30495-33536 GCF_977927585.1 Frankia sp. CcWB2
CCCCTACCGGTCTCCGGCGCGCGGCAGGGCGGCGAGCCGGTGACCGATGCCTATTCCTATCCCGACTCCTATCCTGGCCCGGCCTTCGACCGCCGGCTGCAGGCATACCCCGGGCGGAACCGGGGCGCGGGTGACGACCATGACCTGGAGGATCAGGAACGGCGTGCTGACCCGGGGCCGCGGCCGGTTGTCCCGCGTCCGCAGGCCTTGCCCGAGACGCATCGTCCGTCGACGCCGTCCGAACAACCGACGCCGTCCGAACAACCGACGCCGTCCGAACAACCGAGGCCGGCCGCGTCTCGCGACCACCTCGCCGGTTCGGCCCCGGCGAACGGCGGTTTTGCGGCCCGGCGTGCCGATGAGGCCGTGGAAAGTCCCGATTTCCCACCGATCACCGCGCCCCGGCCGGTCGCCCCGTCCCGGCCGGTTGCCGCGCTGATGGTGGTGCTGGCGGCCGTCGGAGCCGGCATCGGCTCCGTCCTGCCGTGGAGCGAGATGTCCAGCGGCGACGAGACACGTACGTTCAGCGGTCTCGTGGTCGGAGACGGGCGCACCATCGGTGTCCTGGCGGTCATGCTCGGTGCCATCGGGGTGGGACGGTTGGTGCGTCGGCCGCTTGCCGGTGCGATCGACGTCGCCCTCGCCCGAATCATCGCGGTCCTGATCGTGATTATCACCGCTCTGGACCGCATCTACGGGCCGCCGACCCTCGCCTCGTTCCGCGCGATTTCCGCGGATGCGATCTCGATCCGTCCACAGGCGGGGATCACGGTGTGCCTCGGCGCCGGCCTCCTCGCCCTGATCGGGGCGGTGCTGCTCCAGCCGAGGACGAAGCCCCCTCGAGGGTGACCCGTCCGCATCGATCCGGTTCCGGTGGTCGTGCTCCCACGTCCTTCCGCTGACCCCTTGCTGGGGGACAACGGATTCGGTGGATGTGGGTCATGACCGAATCGTCATTGTCCGCGAGGATGTTCCTGGTCAAGGAAACACGGGGGAGTCAAGGGGACGCAGGGAGGACAGGCCGCCGGGCCAGGGGATGTCCGCCGAGGTGTTCCGTTCCTTGATCGGGCGCGCGCTCTCCCGCTGTGCGGGGGGTGGCGTGAGGGCGCGCGCCGGGTCTACGTCCTCGTGATCACTCTGGTGGCGGGGTCAGGCCGTTCCCTCGGCACCGGGATTGAGATGGCCGTCTTCCACTGCGAGTTTGTAGAGGTCGACCTTGGTGCTCGCGTCCCGCCCGGCCTTGCGGTACTTCGATCGGACCCGATCGATGTACTGCTTCGCCGTTTCCGGAGAGACGTTCATCTTGTGGGCAACCGTCTTCATGGGCATTCCGGTCGCATAGAGACGCAGTGCTTCTACTTCTTTGGGCGACAGGCCCGGTTTGTCCGGGGCGTCATCGGTGAGCAGCAGGAATGCCAGCTGCGGCGAGATCCACCCCGTTCCCGCGGCGGCGGCGCGGATCGCGGTGGCCAGATCCTCGATGTCGTCGGTCTTCGGGACGAAGCCCGACGCGCCGGCGCGCATCGCGTCGCGAACCGTCGCGGGAGCCGCCGCGGCGCTGAAAACCACGACCGCGCGGTCCACCGCGAGCAGCCGCTGGATGTTATGGGGCGGCGCGGTGCCATCGCCGAGATCGAGATCGAGCAGGATCACCTGGGCGCCGTGCCCCGGGCCGGCCAGCAGGGCTTCGATGGAGTGAGCGGTGCCGATCAGCCTGAAGTCCTCGACGTCGTGAAGGAGGTCCGCGAGGCCGCGAAGCACGATCGGGTGATCGTCCACTGCCGCCACGGTGATGGCGCCAGGTACTGCGGGTACTGCAGTTCCGTTCGCTACGCTCATGCTGGTCCAGTCGTTCTCCCGGACTTGCCGGCCACGAGGCGACAGACCTCGTCAGGCCGTACGGGCGTTGGTGCCCGCTGGCGGAGCGCGGGGCCCCACCGATCGCTGGGTGCGTCGGGGACACCGCACCCAGCGACGCCAACCATTTCAGCAGATCCCCACCGGGTGGCTGGTGGAGCATAGGGAGGGCCCAGCGTGGCGAGTGTCACGAGGGGACACGTCCATCAGAAGACGATCATAGATCATCGGCCGTCCACGTCCGAGCGATGCTCGGACGTGCTAGCGGCTCGTGGCGAGTTCGTCGGCGTCGGCGCGGGCAATGGGCGCTGCGCCAGCGGCGCGCCTGGAGCCAGGCTGAGCTGGCCGGCGCGGCGGGCATGACGCAGTCGGCGGTGGCACGGTTCGAGGCCGGCGGCACCGTACCGACACTCCCGGCGCTGGAACGGCTCGCCGAGGCACTCGACGCCGACCTCGACGTCCGCGTCATCCCTCGCTCCGCAGCGTAGGAGACGTTCTGGCACGCCCTGTCCGACATGAGCCGGTGAAATTCAGCGGGCGCCGACGACGGCTAGCTCGTCCAGTCCTCCCAGCTCAGGCCGGTGACCCGGCTGAACTCCGAGGTGTTCGCCGTAACGACTGTCAGCCCGCGCCGCAGTGCCTGCCCGGCGATCAACAGATCGTAGGCGCCAATCGGCGTCCCGGCCTTCTCCAGGGCGGCGCGCACCTCGCCGGCAGTACGGGCGTCCTCGTCATCGAAGTCAAGCAGGTCCAGGTCACCGGAGAGCAGTATCCGCAGGCGCTCGGTGTTCTCCGGCACCTGAGCGCTCTTCGCCACGCCATACCACAGCTCGAACAAGACGACCGACGAGAGCGCGAGATAATCCTCGGACGCTTCGGCCTCCCGGTACCGTTCCCGCACGCCGGCGGGCTTGTTCCGCAGCAGCGCGACCACAGTGTTGGTGTCCAGGAGGTAGCTCATCCGAAGAAGTCCTCCCCGGCGGGCGTCGGCGGCTGGTTCCTGCCGTCCTCGAACAGCGGCACGTCCGCGAAACGGTCCAGCTCGGTGAACCAGGCATCGACATCGGACGCGATCGGCTCCAGCAGCACGCCGTCTCCCATGCGCCGGACGCGCACCCGGTCACCGGGCAGCCCTGTCTCTTATACACATCTCCGAGCCCACGAGACGGACTCCTAGCTCGTAT
>NZ_CDWRCM010000019.1:0-2523 GCF_977927585.1 Frankia sp. CcWB2
TTTTTTTTTTCAAGCCGAAAACAGCATACGAGATAGGAGTCCGTCTCGTGGGCTCGGAGATGTGTATAAGAGACAGACCCCGCGCAGCCCGGCCCGCCCCCGGCGGCCGGCCATCCGACCGGTGCCGCTGCCGCGCGAGCCCCCGTCCCGTGCGGTCGGCCTCCCGTCCGGCCTGTGCCAACGATCGGCCCCGCCGATCGCCCGGTTCGGCCAGGGCGTACCCGCCCCCGTCGCGGTAGAGGCCGCGATCCGCCGTCCCCTTCTTCGCCAGGCCGACCCGCGGGGCGGCGGCAGCCGCATCGGCCGAGGTGTCGCCAGCCGCCGAGCGCAGCTGGTCGAGCTCGGTGAGCCCGTACTGGGCGAGGGGCTCGGCGACCTGGTCCCAGACGCTGCGGACCCTGACCCGGATGTCCTGCGCGGCGTCCCGGTGCCGACGCGCGGCCGCCCGGCCGCCCTGACGCCGGTCGCGGGCGTCGCGGCCGGCCCGGGCCCGGGCCTCGTCGGACGCACCGAGCAGGCGCCGGTACTGCATCGCCGCCTTGGCCGGGTCGGCGAGATCCGGATCACCAAGGTCCGGGTCGCCGAACAGGTCGGCGAGATCGGAGGCATCCACCGGCACAAATCCAGCCACGATCCCGTTCCGTCCTCTCCCGGCGCCTGCTCGGCCGTCGATCCCCACCTCGCCGACACCCGCCACATCGCCGTCGGTTCCCGCCCCGTCGTCGGTCCACATCGGGCTACCCCTGATCCAACGGCGCGAACGGCACCACGGTGCGCGGTTCGGCCTGGACGTGCCGGTCGAACAGGACCGCCCGATTCGGCATGGTCCCACCGGCCACCGACCGGTGTCCGGCCAGGACGAACAGGTCGCTGCCGGGTACCCCGGCCGCCATCCACGCGGCGATGTCGTCCCGGTTACCCGGACCGAGGTCCTCAGCCAGCCGGGACACTCCCCGCCACCAGCCCAGCAGGTGCACGCGCTGCGCCGGTCCCCGGCGGGTGAGCGTGCGCAGGTCGTCCAGTCCGGTGCGACGGGTCACCGGGTCACGCGCTTCCAGCCCGGCCCGGCCGGCGTCCATCGCAAAGACGACGATGAGCCGCAGCGGCGGCGCGACCGGGCCCACGCTGCCGGTGAGTGCGGACTCCTCCCGGGCACGGGTCTCGTCGGCGGCACCGGCCAACACCGACCGCAGGCCGGTGACATCGGCGACCCGAACGGGATGCCCGGCCCGGCGCACACGCGCCGCGAGCACCTCCGCGGCGGCGAGCGCCATCGGCTCCGCGGCGATGATCTCGACCACGAGTCCACCGGCCGGGACCTGCGCGGCGACGCTGGCCGCCGCCGCCTGCAGGATGCCGACCGCCTCCCGACGTAGCGGACCGAGCACGGCGAGATGCCGGCCGGGCAACGCGGCAAGCCGTACCCCGACCGCGGGCGGCGCGAGGTCCAGAGGCACGCCGACCAGCGCGAGGGGATCGACATCGTTCTCGGAGCCGTCCCCGGAGCCGGAGGCACGACCCGGCGACACACTGCCCGGCAGCAGGCTCGGACCGGTTTCGCCACCGCCCTCGCCACCGCCGCCGAGGATCGCTTCGGCCGCAGCCGCCTCGACGGCCGTCGGCGCCGGACGCCCGTCCAACGCCTGGTAGATCGGGTTGTCGTCAAGAACCGCGGGGGCGTGACCAGCGAAGACCCGCGGGGGCCTTGCCTTCGGCACACTGCGCGCGGTCGTGGCCGCCAGCCGCCCACGCAGCACGCCTATCGCCGCCGGATCCGGGAAGGCGACCCGGACGAGTTCGTTGCCCGCAGGATGGCCGTTGCGCCGGTTGACGATAGCCTCCCCGACGCCCGAGAGCGCGCCGGCCGCCTCGTTCGCCGTGGACAGCAGGACCCGCGACTCCGAGATCGAGGTACGCAGCGCCACGCGCAACGCGAACTGCCCGAAGATCGAACCACGCTTGCCGGCGGTGGCGTCGAGCGCGTCGATACCGGACAGCGTCTGGCTGGCGAGCAGCAGATGGACCCCGTAGGCGCGGCCCTGGCGGGCCAGGACCTCCAGGTGCGCGACGGCCTCCCGCGCCACCGAGTCCATCGGGGTGAGCATCACCTGGAACTCGTCGACCACGACGATGATCCGCGGCCAGGGCGAGCTCCAGTCGGCCGCCCGCAGGCCTCGCAGGTCGCGGGCGCCGACCGCACGCATCGCCACGGCGCGGCGGCGCATCTGTTCACGGACCGCCCGCAGCACCGCGACGCCGAACTCGCGGTCGCTCTCGATGCCGACGGTATCGGCATGCGGCAGGTAGAACGGGTCCGTCGGACCGGCGGCGAACTGGGCGAACTCCAGCCCCTCCTTGAAGTCGAGCAGATGGAAGCGGACCTGGTCGGGCCCGTAACGCGCGGCGATCCCGTAGATCACGTCGAGGAGCAGCGTCGACTTGCCCGACCCGGCCTGGCCGCCGACGAGGGCGTGCACGGTGTCGTCGTCGAAGGTGAACCCCACCGGCCCGTCGGGGCCCTGC
>NZ_CDWRCM010000019.1:2876-4381 GCF_977927585.1 Frankia sp. CcWB2
GCCACCTCAACACCCACCCCGGCGGCGCTGTCGAACTCCCACAGGCCGCGGGGCAGCATGTCGCTGATGGCGGGCGGCCGGGCGGCCTCCCGGGTGGCCGCCGCGGCGACCTGAGCCGTGACCGCGGCGACCAGCATGGAGTGCGGCGGCGGGTCCAGCTCGACCCGCAGCAGACCGGTCAGCGATGTGCACCAGCCTCCCGCGGCGACCCGGCGCCATCCCGGCCGATCGGCGAGGAGCTCGACCGCGGTGAACACCACCGACCTCGGCAGGGGTTCCGTCACCGAGTCCTCGTCCTCGTCGGGCTCCAGGCCGATGACGTCGGGATCCAGCGGCGTCACCTCATCGGGATCGTCCCGCGAGCCGCCCAGGACCGGCTCCGCACCGGACGGCCGGACCTCCACGATGGAGATCACCACCACCCCGCAGGACGGGCCCTGGGCCGCGATGGCGGCGAGCGCCCGCGCGCCCTCGTCGTGCAGCCGGGGCTCACCGAGCAGCACCAGGACGCGCCAGGGCTCCGAACGCGGAAGCCCAGCATCCTCCCGCTCCCGCAACGAGTCGAACCGGCCACCGAGCCGGTCCACAGTGATCCTTCCCACCTCCGCCGACAGCTCCGCGAGGACCTCCTCGAGCCGGGCCCGCGTCGTGAGCGTGGGAGTGGCCACACCGGCGGCACGCAGCGGCGCAAAGCCAGCGAGCCCGGCACCGAGCTCGTGGGGGTCATAGACGACGAGTCGGACCCGCCCGGCCGGCGCCGCGGCGAGGACGCGGGTCAGCAGGCCACGCACGAGGTCGACCGCGGCGGGCCGGCGGGACCGGGTCGTCTCGATCCGCAGGTTCAGGCCGTCCAGCAGCGGGATGGCCAGTGGCACCGTCCGGTGCTGCGCCGTGGGATCGTCGGGCGGCACGATGACCTGGCCGACCTGCCACAGAGCGGGCCGGAAACGAGCCCGGTCGCCGACCGGGGCGACGCCGAAGGGGCCGTGCCGCCAGTCGGGCGCCGCCCAGGACGCGCCGGCGAATCCACGCGCCCGGGAACGGGCGATCACGGCGGCCCGGGCGAGCTCCCCGGCGACGTCGAGCCGCCCCGCACCGGACTCACCGAGGCCATCAGCCTTCCCGGCGACACCGGAACCCGCTTCGGCCTCGATCCGGTCCGCCTGCTCATCCAGCCGATCGGCGAGCGCCAGTGCCGCCCCCAGCGAGGACTGGATACCGGCCACGAGCGTGCGCGCCCGCCGGGTACCCGACACGTTGACCTCCCCACACTGTGTGTTGCCGTGCTCGGCGTCGAGCCCCCCGACGACCATGACACGTCCGACGGAGCAAACATCCCAGAACGCGCCGACCGGCCGAACTGTCCTGCCGGCGCGACGGTCTGGGCACGGGGACCTCGCCGGACGAAAGCATGCGACGACATCGGCGACGTTATCGGTACAACCACCCGCAGCCTGGCCGTTCCGGACGACGGCGACGCCGGGACCACCGGAGCGGGCTACCCC
>NZ_CDWRCM010000019.1:4704-18057 GCF_977927585.1 Frankia sp. CcWB2
TCGACCGGCACCAAATCAACGGCGCCGCGCGTGTTCAATGATCCGTCGGGGCAACCGTCCCGGTCAGGTAAGCCAGCGCACCGATCGAAGGGGCGAAGGTCGGCGATGAGCAGGTGGAAAGGGAACGTCGGTGACGGACCCGGCTGACACGGCTGACACGGCGGGCCTCACGGAGACGGCGGGTACGGCGGCGGCGAAACAGCGACCGCTCGCCGTCATTGACGTCGACGGGGTGGTGGCCGACGTCCGACACCGGTTGCGCTTCCTGCGCGCCAGTCCCAGTGACTGGGAGGCGTTCTTCGCAGCGGCGCCCGCCGATCCCCCCTTGGCCGAAGGGATGGAACTAGCCCGCAAGCTGGCTCGGGACCACGAGGTGGTATGGCTGACCGGCCGGCCGGAGCGTTCCAGAGAGGCGACGCGGCGCTGGCTGACCGAGCAGGATCTGCCGCCGGGTGAGCTGCGGATGCGTCCGGACGCCGACCGTCGGCCGGCTCGGGTGTTCAAACGCGCCGAACTTCGCGAGCTCGGCGCCGGCCGTCGGGTCGCCGTCGTGGTCGACGACGACCCCGCCGTGGTGGACCTGCTGCGCGCCGACGGCTGGCCGGTCCTGCGGGCCGAATGGCTCGCCTACGAGGCGACGCTGGGCAACGCCCAGGAGACCGAGGGCCGCACCTGACCATGAGCCGCGCCTCGGCGACGCTCGGTGCGGCCCGCGGCCGGCGGTCGGGCCCGCCGGTCAGCGCGAGGCCGACCGCCGGTACACGCGCGCGGCGAACGGCCCGAACACCACCAGCAGGCCCAGACACCAGGCGAGGGACTGCAGGAGAACGGAGACGATCGGACCGCCGAGGAACAACGCCCGCACGGCGTCGACGGTCACCGTCACCGGCTGATGCTGGGCGAACGCCTGCAGCCAGCCCGGCATGGTCTCCACCCGGGCGAAGGCCGAGCTGGCGAAGACCAGCGGGAAAATCCAGATGAATCCCGCCGACTGCGCCGCCTCCGCGCTACTCACCGACAGCCCGATGACGGCGGACAGCCAGGAGAAGGCGTACGAGAACAACAGCATCAGCCCGAACCCGGCCAGCACCGCCGGCACCGTGGTCTCCCCGAACCGGAATCCCACGGCCAGGCCCACCAGAAGCATCACTACGACGATGAAGACGTTGCGGGCGAGATCGGCCAGGGTACGGCCGGTGAGCAGCGCCGACCTGCTCATGGGAAGGGAACGGAACCGGTCGATCAGACCCCGCTGACGGTCCTCCGCCAGCCCCACGCCGGTCAGCATCGACCCGAAGATCACCGTCTGCAGGAAGATGCCCGGCATCAGGTAGTCCACGTACTTGACCCCGTCACCCACGTTGATCGCGCCACCGAAGACATAGGTGAACAGCAGGACGAACATGACCGGCTGGATGGTCGCGAAGATGACGAGCTCGGGTATCCGCCAGGTCTGGATCAGATTGCGCCGGCACATCACCCACGCGTCGGCAACGGCCCACGACAGCTGCCCGCGCCCCGCTGGAGTCAGCTCGAGGGTGCTCATATGGTCACCATGTCCTTGTCATCGTCCTTGTCGTCCTTGTCGCCCCGGTCATCAGGGGTGTCGGTGTCGCCACGGCCGTCGCCGCCCGCGCGTGCGGGCGGCACCTCGCTGCCGGCCGGAGCGCGCCCGGTCATGGCGAGGAAGACGTCGTCCAGCGACGGCCGGTGCAGGGCGACGTCGGAGATCGGCACCCCCAGCTCGTCGAGACCCCGGACCACGTCGGACAGCACGCTCGCGCCCGGTACCGGCACACTGACCCGGCGCGTCTCCCCGTCGGCCGTCGCCGCGCCGGATCCGAACCGGGCAAGCACCGCCCGGGCGGCCTGGACATCCTCGGCGGCGTCACCACCGACGACGATGTCCAGCCGGTCGCCACCGACCTGCGACTTCAGCTCGTTCGGGGTACCCCGCGCAATGACCCGGCCGCCGTCAACCACCGAGATCCGGTGGGCCAGCCGGTCGGCCTCCTCCAGGTACTGCGTCGTGAGCAGGACCGTCGTGCCGTCCCGCACCAGATCGGCGATCACCCTCCACATCGCCGAACGGCTGCGGGGATCCAGTCCGGTGGTCGGCTCATCGAGGAACAGCACCGCCGGGTTGATGATCAGGCTGGCCGCGAGATCGAGCCGCCGCCGCATCCCGCCCGAGTAGGTACGCGCCTGCCGACCGGCCGACTCGGCGAGCTCGAACCGCTCGAGCAACTCGACCGCGCGGGCCCGCGCGACGCGGCTGCGCAGCCGGTAGAGCCGCCCGAACATCTCCAGGTTCTCCAGGCCGGTGAGCCGCTCGTCGACCGCCGCGTACTGACCGGTCAGACCGATCCGGGCACGCAGCGCGTCCGCCTGCCGGACGACGTCCAGACCGAGGACCCTGGCCTGGCCGCCGTCCGGGCGCAGCAGGGTCGACAGGATGCGTACCGCCGTCGTCTTGCCGGCTCCGTTGGGCCCCAGCATGCCGTGCACGGTGCCGGCATCGACCCGCAGGTCCAGGCCCACCATCGCTCGTTTGCCGCCGTAGCTCTTCTGCAGGCCCTCGGTGAGGACCGCCGGGTTGTCTGTCACGAGGCGGACCGTACGACGAACCTCCGACAGTTCGGAACCGAATAAAGGCGGGGGGAGGCTAGGCCGAGCTCCGCCGGGTCCGACGACTGGCCAGCTCGTCGCCGGGATGGGTCGCCGGCGGATGACCAGGCCGCTCGCAGGGCAGTTCAGCCAGCTGGCCACGCATGTCGCGCAGGGCTCGGCCAACGGCGATGGCGAACACGCCCTGCCCACCCCGGACAAGATCGATCACCTGGTCGTCCGAGGTGCACTCGTACACGGTGGAGCCGTCGCTGATCAGGGTGAGCTGCGCCAGGTCGTCCACGCCGCGGGTACGCAGATGCTCCACCGCCACCCGGATGTTCTGCAGCGACACACCGGCCTCGAGTAGCTTGCGGACCACGCGCAGCACCAGGACGTCACGAAAGGAGTACAGCCGTTGGCTGCCGGAACCGGACGCGTCGCGGACGCTGGGGACGACCAGACCGGTCCGAGCCCAGTAGTCGAGCTGGCGGTAGGTGATGCCCGCCGCGGCGCAGGCCGTCGGCCCCCGGTACCCGACGTCGTCCCCCGGCGGTTCAGGAATCTCATCCGGAAAGAGCTGGCCCTGTTCGATCATCGCTGTACGCACTTCGCCGCCATGCCAGCCCCATCCTCCGGACCGTTCCGGATCCGTCCCGACCGCCGACGTCACCCGACGCCGCCAGCCCGGGCACCCGGCCCGATCGAACCGTTTCCACCGTCGTGCGGCCTGCCACGATCACCTCGACCACACGACTCCCTGTCCCCGACCGCCGCCGGTCGACGGTCTGCGAGACCGCGACGCGGCACCCCTGTGCCCGTAAGCCGGGACCGCCCGCCCACCCGTCGGCACGGACCCGGGCGGAACGCATCACGCCGTTGCCACAGCCCGGCAAGGTCAGAGCCGGAGAGAGCCCGTTCCGCCACGTCTACCGCGGGCAGGGGCACGAACTCTACGGTCGGGCTCTCCCGACCGTAGGAGCGACGCGCGGTTCCTTCAATGATCTAAGCCGGCGTGTCTATAGTCCAGCGGACGTCATTCAACAGATCGGTCAAATCGGAAGTGCGCTCCGATACTGCCCGCACACTGGATCACAGCCGACCTTGGCCAGGGCTGGCTGAAGGCCTCAACGGCCGACCTGCTCCCAAGCGGGCACGCCAAGGACTGGGAGGCTCAGGGGCCAGGAGCCCTCGGGAACCGGGAACCCTCAGAAGCCGGGAACCCTCAGGAGCCGGGAGTGTTGAAATCCTCCGGGGAGATCGTGTCAAGGAACTCCCGGAACTTCTCCAGCTCGTTCTCCTGTTCTTGTTCCTGTTCCTCGGGAACGGTGATCCCGGCCTCGGCCAGGACCGCCTCGACCCCGTAGACCGGCGCTCCCATCCGCATCGCCAACGCGATCGCGTCGGACGGCCGGGCGGAGACCTCCACCCCGTTGCCGAACACGAGCGTGGCGAAGAAGACGCCGTCCTGAAGGTCGGTGATGGTCACCCGGGTCAGATCCGTCTGCAGCGCGCGCAACACGTCCCGCATCAGGTCATGGGTCATAGGTCGAGCCGTCGTGATGCCCTCCTGGGCGAAGGCGATCGCCGTCGCCTCAACAGCACCGATCCAGATGGGCAGATACCGCTCACCGCCCACCTCCTTGAGCAGGACGATCGGCTGCTTCGACGGAAGCTCGACTCGCACGCCGACGATGTCCAGCCGATGCACCGATCTACCTCCTCGCAGGTGGGGCGGGGCGGGATGTTGTGACCGGAGCCAGAAAACCCCACAGGGGAGACAGTATCCCCGCTTCCGTCCGGCGTCAGCGCGCCCACCGGTTCGGCTGTCCGGCAAGGCACTCCGAGCGCAGCCCCGGCAGCCTCCTCACCTCGGTCTCAACTCGAGCGTCCCGCCGCCAGCCGGGAGCGCAACAGGGCCGCGTGCAAGCGGACCACCAACGCCGCCAGCTCATCGGCGGTCTCGGCGTGCCGTCCCGAGCCCTCACCACCGCGCTGGCCCCGCAACGGGGCGACGGCGGCCTCGATGAGACCAGCCTCACGGTCGGCCACGGTGCGGGCGGCCCGCAGATGCCGGGGCTGCACGCCGTGGCCGGCCAGCAGCGCCACGGTCCGCGCGACGAGCAGGGCGTCGGAATCGTAGTACCCGCCGCCCGCGATCGGACCCACCAGGCCGTGCTGTTCCAGCTCGGTCAGGGCCTCGTCGCCGAGCCCCGCGGCGGCGAGAAGCTCCCGGCGCGACATCCTAACCCTTTCCGCCCCGAGGAACGCGTCCAGGCCGGTAGGGGTCGGATGCGGAGGCAGCGCGCGGGGTCCGGGCCGATGCACCGGGGTCTCACCGCGGTCGAGCGACGCCAGCTCCTCCTTGATCACGCGCAGCGGAAGAAAGCGATCCCGCTGCGCGTGCAGGACGTAACGGAGCCGGGCGACGTCGTCGACCGAGTACTTGCGGTAGTTCGCGCTGGTACGGGCGGGTTCGACGAGTCCCTCCGCCTCGAGATAACGGATCTTCGACAGGGTAATGTCGGCGAAGTCCGCCCGCAGACGGTCGAGAACCTGGCCGATGTTGAGCACCTTCGCGTTCTGTCCGGCCTGGTCCGAGCGCGCTGCGCCCGAACGCGGGGCCGGCGATGCCGCGGCGAGGCCGCCGCTCACCGTGGGTCCTTCCTCGTCACCGTGCCGCTGACCCCCCGTAGCTCGCGCCGGTCAGGAACACCAGGCGGAACTTGCCGATCTGCACCTCGTCGCCGCTGGTGAGCTCAGCCGAGTCGATCCGCTCGCGGTTGAGGTAGGTACCGTTCAGGCTCCCGACGTCGCGAACCGAGAAGCCCTTGGTGTACGGCGAGCGATGGAACTCCGCATGCCGGCGGGAGACGGTCACGTCGTCGAGGAAGATGTCGCTCTCGGGATGGCGGCCGACGGTGGTCATGTCGGCATCCAGCAGAAAACGACTCCCCGCATTCGGCCCCCTCTTGACGACGAGCAACGCCGAACCGGGAGGTAGCGCGTCGACGGCGGCGACGGCGTCCCGCTCGGTCGACTCGTCGACGTGGTCGCCCTCGATGCCGGACAGCGCGGCCGCCAGGTTCAGCGTCGACGTCTGCTCCGCGGGGCTCTCCGGCGCCACGGGCTCACCCGGACGCACCAGAGGAGACCCGCACCGCGCGCAGTACAGCGCGTCGGACGGGTTCTGCTGTCCGCACCTCGTGCAGAACACAGTCGCGTCCGCTTCCTGCCGGGATCCCGCACGGGCGGGGTACCCCAGCCGCTTCGGCCGCCACCGAACGGGCGGCGGGAACGTCTCTGCCAACACTGCGATGGTGGTAGCCAGACGTCCGCAGCCCACCCCCATCACCAGGATGATCACATGGCGGCGGTCGGGCCGTCCACGATCGTGCCCCGGTGCACTCCGAGGCTAGTGCATCGCGGGCACGGTCGTGAAAAGGGTGCGACCCGTGTTGTTCGGCGTGGTGTGGCCCACCACCCACCATGGACACAAACCAGATACTCTCAGTTTTCCTTCACGTGCTCCGCGTACTCTTCGGCGGTCAGCAGGCCGGTGACGCCGGCGACATCCGCGACCGTGAGCTCGACGAGCCAGCCTCCCCCGTAGGGATCAGAGTTGATCAGTTCCGGCGCACCGGCAAGCGCCTCGTTGCGCGCCGTCACCTCTCCGGCGATCGGCGCGTAGATTTCGGACACGCTCTTGGTCGACTCGACCTCTCCGAAGGACTCACCGGCCTGGACCGCGGAGCCGAGGTCGGGCAGAGAGACAAAGACGATGTCGCCCAGCGCCTCCTGCGCGTAGGACGTGATGCCGACCCGTGCCGTGCTCCCGTCGAGCCGGATCCATTCGTGCTCACGGGTGTACTTCAGGTCGTCCGGGTACACCGGAGATCGCCTCCCCTTGCTCTGACCACTCCGCGGACCGCTCTGCGCCGCCCGGCCCGACGCCGTACCGCGCCGCGAACTCCACCAGGAACCACGTTCCTCGACTGGCCCGGACAGGGTCCCCTATCCGGCCGGACGGGCATAGCGAGGACTCGGAGCGGGTCGCAGCGCACGGATCTCGATGTGCTCGGAGGTCCGAACGGTCGCCTGCGCCCCGTCCCGTGCCGCTACCGTATCGAGCACCCCGCCGGGGATCCGCATCGCCTGGTCCAGCGTGTGGGCGTCGCCCACCACCCGCAGCACGTACGGCGGCGCGATCGACGTGCCGTCGACCACCAACCCCCGCCCGGGCTCGTCGGCCACGTAGGTCGAGACGACCGCTCGGACCCCGGCGATCTCGATCGCCTCGGCGCCCGCGTCCCGTAGCTCCTGCAGGGCGTCGACGAGGATCGAGGAGTCGACCGCGCGGTGGGGGTCATGGATCGTCAGCTCGAGCCCCGATCCGGTGACCGGCACGATGCCGGTGAGGATCGCCAGCCGGTCGGCCTCGCGACGCACCTCGCCCGGCCCGGCCGCCGGGGCCGGCGTCGACGTCGGCACGGGCGGCATCATCGGTTCCGCCTCCTGGCGGAGCTGATGATGCCGGGCCGCCAGGGACCGGTCGACGGCGCCGATCGCACCGAGGGTCGCGGCGAGCTCGCCCGGCCGCGCGGTGGCAAGTCCGAAGGACGGCTCCGCGGACCGGGTCGCGGCGACCGCGGCGAAACCGAGACCGGCGAGCAGGACCAGGCTCAGGGCACGCCGCGTCCGGGCACGACCCGGCCGGGCGTGCCCCGGAACCGGGCTCGGCGTCGGCTCCGACGCGACAGGGACCACGACGGGCGACGTGGGCGGGTCCGACGGCGGCTCGGGGACCGGCCCCTCGGGGACCGGCGGCTCGGCGACCGGGGTCGGATCGGGCTTCGGATCGGGTACGGACTTCCGTCCGGGCCCGGATCCCGCAGGGTCGCCTGTCGAGGTCACCGCCACCGTCAGACCTTGATCAGATGCTGACGCAACGCGGTCGCGGTGGCGAAGATGCGGATGCCCAGCACCACGACCACCGCGGTGGACAACGCGCCGCCGAACCCGATCAGGTCGCCAAGTAGCACCATCAGGACGGCAACCGCGACGTCGAAGACGAACGAGACGATGAACACCCGGTCGTCGAACACCCTCTCCGCGACGGCCCGCGCGCCGCCGAGAGCAGCGTCCACCGCGGCCACCACAACGGCTGGGAGGTAGGGATCCATCCAGTCGGGGACGGTCGGGCCCAGCACCAGGCCGGCCGTCACGCCCAGGGCAAGGGCTACCACGACGATCATGATTCGCTCCGTCGAGCATGCCGCAGCGCCCGGGGATCGGCCGCGGGCAGGGTCAGGTTTCTGACAGTGACGACCGCCAGGGAGGTCACCGGTGAGTCGGGACGATGCCGCAGCCGGTCGATCACGGCGGACTCCTCGAGACGCCGCACGAGATCGTCCGGATCACCCACCGCTTCGACGGTGTACAGCGCGATCATCGGCACGAATCCGACGAGAACGAGATCACCGGCCGCCCGGATCGCGCTGAGAGCCGTCAGGCGGACGCCGTTGACCGCGACAGCCTCGGCACCCGAGATCCACAGCACGTTGACAAGATCAGCAAGGTCTCGATCTTGAATCCGGGTCCAGTCGGACGCCGGTGCGGGGCGGGGACTAGCGGGCCCGGTCGACGGGCGCAGCGGGGTGGGCGCCGTTGACGCACGAGGTGCCGAGGGTGCCGACGGCCCGGGGGAGGTCCGGTCCGCGAGCTCGATCCGGGCACCCGGTCCACGCACGGGGGACCAGCCGGCCGCCGGCCCGAGATCCGACAGTGCCGCCGTGGCCCGGGCCAGCTCGCGCTCGGCCCGGGCGCGCTGTTCCCGCGCCATCTTCACCCGCAGGCGCAGCTCGCTGACCCGGGTCGCGGCCGCAGTAGTCGCGGCGGATCGCTCATGGATCTCCGCGCGCAGGGCCGCGACGAGCTCCGCACGTTCCCCGGCCGTCGTCGCGGCACGCCGGGCCCCGGTGGCTATCACCAGGCCGAGCAGGCCGAGGACGAGGGCCAGGGCGAGGGGGCGCAGCCAGGGGCGACGGGCCCGCTCGGAGACGCCGCAGGGATCCGAAGGGCCGGTGGCCACGGAGCATACCGGCCCTCGGCGTGGCCATCCGGTCCGTTCTCGCACATTCGGCATTCTGACCGACCGGACACCGAGCGCCGCCGACCAGGGCCTCGCCGCGCGTGCCGCGGCTACCGCGCCTCGACCACCTCGACCCAGCGCCGCAGCAGCACGTGGGCCTCCTCGATGTCGGCACCCTCCGACCACAGGTGGGTGACCGCCTCACTCGGATCCGGCAACACCAGGATCCAGGAGCCGTCCGGACCGACGATCCGAACCCCGTCCGTGGTGTCGATGACATACCCCGCATCCGGGTCGACCGACTCCACCGCGCGACGCATGACGGTGCCCTTGACCGCCCACGGGGTGGGCACTGAACGACGCAGGATCGCCACCAAAGGTATCCGGGCGTCGATGGTGCTGAGCGTCAGCCGGGTCCGTGCCACCAGGGCCAGCAGTTTCACGAACGCCGCGATCCCGTCGATCGCGGGGGCGAACTCGGGGACGATGAAGCCGCCCCGCCCGTCGGCGGCGAAGACGATGCCGTCGTCACGGGCGACCCCGGTCAACGCCGCAGCCGACAGGGAGGTCCGGCGTACCGTCAGCCCGTGGAAGCGGGTAACCTGGTCGGCCACCCGGGTGATGGTCACCGGCAGGGCCACCTCCGCGCCGGGATTCTCCGCCGCGACGAGGTCGAGGAACACCAGCAGGGCCCGGTCATCGTCGATGAGGTCCCCCCGTTCGTCGACGATCGTGACGCGCTCGCCGACATGGTCGAACCGCACGCCGAAGGCCGCCCCGGAGCTGGCGACGAGGGCGCCCAGGCGGTCGGTGGCCCGCAGATCCTCCAGGGCGCTGCGGGGCGGGATGGTCTCGTCGACGCGTCCGTTGACGGTGAGCACGTCGACGCCGAGCCGGCCGAGCAGTGTCGGCAGCACCAGGGACGCCGAGCCACCCGAAGGATCAACGACGATCTTGAGATCCGCCTCAACGATGCCGGCGGTATCGACCCGGTCAAGCAGATCCTGGATGTAGAGATCCATGGTGCGGGCCGGGAAACGCAGGTCACCGATCTCACCGGGAAAGGCCCGGCGGAACTCCTGGCGGGAGAAGACCCGGTCAAGCTTGCGCTGCTCCACCGGGGAGAGGTCGTCGCCGTCGGCATCCAGGAAGATGATGTCGATGCGTTCCGGGTCTCCGGGGGTGGTGCGCAGCATGATCCCCCCAGCGGCGTTGGACAAGCGGACATCGAAGCGGGTGACCGGCATCGGTGCCACCTCAAGATCACGGACGTTGATGGCGCCGGCGGTCAACGCGCTGATGACGGCCCGCTTGAGAGCCCGGGCGGCGCGGGAACCGTCCCGCGCGGTGGTGACGGTGGCTCCCTTTTTCAGGGTCGTGGCGTAGGCACCGGCGAGGCGCACCACCAGCTCCGGGGTAATCTCCGCGTTCACCAGGCCGGACACCCCGCGCGGCCCGAACAGGGTCCGCTGGCCGCGGGACTCCCAGATGACGGACGTGTTGACGACCGCGCCGGCCTCGATCGTCTTGAACGGATACACCTTCACGTCATGGGAGATGAACGCCTCCTCGCGGACGACGCACTCGTCTCCGACGACGGCGCCCTCCTCGATCCTGGCCGCCCGCAGCACGTCGGTGCTCTTGCCGATGACGCAGCCGCGCAGGTTCGTCTGCGGGCCGATGAGCACGTTGTCCTGGACGATCGCCCGGTGCAGGAACGCGCCGCTCTTCACCAGCACGTTGCTGCCCAGCACGGAAAACTCCCGCAGCTCGGCGCCGGCCTCCACCTTGCTGTAGTCGCCGACCACGAGCGGCCCCTTGAGGATCGCCTCCGGGTGGACCTCGGCGTCCTCACCGATCCACACCCCGGGGGACACCTCGAAACCGCCGATCTCCACGTCGACCTGGCGGTTGAGCACATCGGCCTGAGCCCGTTGGAAGCTCGCGATGGTGCCGACGTCCTCCCAGTACCCGGACGCCACATAGCCGTACACCGGGGCACCCGCCTCGACCAGCCGGGGGAAGATGTCGCCAGACCGGTCCACCGCCTCGCCGGGCGGCACCTGGGCAAGCACCTCGGGCTCCATCACGTAGATACCGGTGTTGACGGTGTCGGAGAACACCTGCCCCCAGGTCGGCTTCTCCAGGAATCGCTGGATCCGTCCGTCCTCGCCGGTGATGACGATGCCGAACTCGAGCGGATCGGGGACGGATTTCAGCGCGACGGTGACGAGCGCGCCCTGACGCCGGTGGAAGGCGACCAGGTCGGTGAGGTCGATGTCGGTCAGCGCGTCCCCGCTGATGACCAGGAACGCCTCGTCCCGCAGGGCGTCCTCGGCGTTCTTCACGCTGCCGGCGGTGCCCAGCGGGGTCGTCTCGGTGGCGTACGACAGGTGCATCCCGAGCTCGTCACCGGAACCGAAGTACGTCCGGATCATCGAGGCCAGAAACTGGACGGTCACCACCGTCTCGTCGAAGCCGTGCCGTTTGAGCAGGCGCAGCACATGCTCCATGATCGGCCGGTTGACGACGGGGAGCAGTGGTTTGGGCAGGTTCGCGGTCAACGGGCGCAGCCGGGTGCCCTCGCCACCGGCCATGACGACGGCTCTCACCGGTCACCTCCCACTTGCGCCGGTCCGGGCATCCGCCCGGAAGCGCCGGACGAGCTGGCCGGCCTGGACGAAGTACAGAAGACCAGACCACCAGTACAGGGCAGTACCCCAGATCGCGAACGCCCATCCGACCGGGCGTGCCGCGGTGGCCGGCCAGGAATCCCCGGCGGACAACAGCAGGAGAGGGAAGGCATACAGCAGGTTGAACGTCGCCGCCTTGCCCAGGTAATGCACGGGCAGCGTGACGCCGACCCCGATCCGGCGCAGCAACGGCGGCAGCGCCAGCAGCGCCACGTCGCGGGCGAGGAGCAGAACCGCGAACCAGACCGGCACGATCCCGCGGAGGGTCAGAGCGACGATGGTGGCGAGGATGTAGAACCGGTCGGCGAGGGGATCCAGCAGGACGCCGAGGCGACTCGTCTGGTTCAGCACTCGCGCGAGCTTGCCGTCCAGGTAGTCGCTGATTCCGGCGAACGCGAGAACGCCGAGCGCCGCACCGTCCGCCTTCGGGCCCAGTACCAGCCAGAGGAAGACCGGCACGCCGAGCAGCCGCAGGGCGGACAGCGCGTTCGGAACCGTCCAGATCCGGTCCGAGGCGGCGGGCATGGTCATGCGGCGTCCCTCCTCCACCGGTTGGGCGGCGCGACGCGACGCGACGGCGGTGGACGGCCGCCCACCGCACCCGGCGCTCCCGCAGGTCCCACCGACGGGTTCGGCGCCGGTCAGGACGTCCGAGCCCGGTAGAGGTCGCAACGCCCCGCCGACGGGCCGGACATCGCTGACGCTAGCGGATCGTGGGGCACGGGGAGCGGAGAGGGATCCGCCGGCGGGGTACCCCGGCGTTCGGACCGGGTCAGATGGGACCGGGCTCAGAGGATGCGGCCGACTTTGTAGGTGGAGCTGTAGATGGGCCGCAGCGACACGACACCGCCGGTCTGCGGGGCGGCCCACATATACCCGTTCCCTGCATAGATGCCGACGTGGTAGATATTCCCAGGAGTACCGTAGAAGATCAAGTCGCCGGGCTGTTTGCCCGACTGGGGCACCTTGGCGGAGACGTTGTACTGCCCCTGCGCCGTGCGCGGCAGCGAGCGGCCGAGCTGCTTGAAGACGTACTGGACGAGGCCGGAGCAGTCGAACGAGTACGGGCCCTCCTCGCCCCAGACATACGGCTTGCCCTTGTGCAGTGACGCGAGGTAGACGGCCTTCTCCCCGATCGAACTACCCGGGATGACCTTCGGAATCGCCTGGTCGATCACGGAACCCGACCGTCCCGGAGCCGACCGTCCCGGACCCGTCGGACTCGTCGGACTCGCGATCGTCACCGTGGCGGCGCTGGCCAGGGAGGGACGCAGGGCGTTCGATCCGTCGAAGACCGCGGTGATCGTCGTCGTGGAGAGCAGGCGCGCGGTGATCTGCGCGGTACCGTTCGCTCCGGTCCGCAACCTCGTGGAGGTCTGCCACTGGGGACCGTTCACCACGACGATACGGACGTCCTGGTTCGCGAGCGGGGTGCCGCTGTCCGATTCCAACGCCCGCACCGTGAGCACCACCGGGGTGTTGGGCGCGACCGAGGTCTTGTCCGCGGCGATCGAGACGCTGGTGAAGACGGGGTCGTGGTCCGCGATGGCGGTGGCCAACGGGGCGAGCCTGCGGGCCGAGGCCGCATCGTGGCCGGTGGCGTGGTGTCCCGGGACGAGCGCGGCTTCCTGGGTGAGGGAGTTCGACTCCAGCGACGAGGTTCCGTCGGTGCCCCCGGGGACGGTGGCCGCGAAGGCGGCGGTCGAGGCCGCGATCGTCCCAGTGGTGAACGCGGCGATGGTGACCGCGCGTCGCGGAGGAGGAGTGGTACGGCGGCGAGCCGCGCCGGAGCCTGAGGAGCCGTGGGGCGCCGACGGGCGCTGACGATTCCGGACGAACTGGTCCCAGTCCTCCGGAAGCCAGGCCATACCACGACGGGGCAAGACGTGTCCTTCCCGTGCGCCTACGAGGGAGCTGTCGGGTTCGGGCTGGTCAGCCCGGCGACCAACGACCCGGTCAGTG
>NZ_CDWRCM010000019.1:18160-32223 GCF_977927585.1 Frankia sp. CcWB2
CCGTCACCGCCGGAACGCGGCCGGATCCGCCGGCCACACCCGGAACTACGGCTCCCCGCACCTGCCCCGACATACTCGGAGGGGCCGCCGAACCGGGGGCAGGGCCAGGCACATCGGTTCGACGGGTATCTCTATCAAAATAGGTATATCTGCATGACACGTAACAGACACTTCATAATCTGGACACCTAGGGATCGGTAGAACAGAAGTGCCGTTGATGACGATAGTGGACATGCCCGGGCGACCCGCAATCACCCCCACCCCAACACTTGAACACGGCACCAGAAGACCGCCGCCTCTCAGCAAGAAGTACGGATGCCGTCACGCCCGGTGCCTGTCGGCGGCTCGGTCACGCCACCTCGGTCAGGTCGTCACGACGCCCCCAAGCATCGACGTGTCGTAGATCTCTCCGGCTGTCTCGTCGGCGATCCGGCAGCGGAACGGGCCGGGTCGTCAGGGTGCGGGCTGCGGGTTCACACCCGGGACAGAACCGACCTGCGCCGGCTGCGGCCGTGCCGGCTGGCCTGACGAAATCTGCGCCGGCCTCGGCAGCCCAGGCGACGGCAGCCCAGGCGACGAGTGCGCGGGTACGGGCACTCGCGGCGGATTCGGCGGAAGCATGCTCGCCGCAGACCGGGCCGGCACGACGAGCGCGGCTCCTGCCGAGGATTCGGCGTGCGCGTACACCACCAGGTTGTTGAGATAGTGCCCGGCCTTCCGATCGAAGGCGCCCCCGCAGGTGATCAGGCGCAGTTCAGGGCGGAGTACCGGTCCGTAGACCCGGTTCGCCGGGAACCTCGACTTCACCACGTTCTCCGCGCGATCGACGACAAACGTCGTGGACACGCCGGTCGGCGAGGCGACCTCGACACGGTCGCCGGGCACGAGCTCGTGCAGCCGGTAGAAGACCGCCGGGCCGGTGGTGGAATCGTAGTGGCCGACGAGCACGGCAGGGCCGATGCCGCCAGGCGCCGGACCACGGTCATACCAGCCGACATCCCCCCATGCCTTGGGCACCCCGAGCGTGCCATCCGGGTTCAGACCCAGATGAATGATCGGAGCGTCCACCCTGATCCGGGGGATGCGCAGCCGGGACGGATTGTTAACGACCACCACCGGCTGCTCGGGGACGGCGGGAGGTAGCCCGAACCGGCCGGTCGTCGGCACGGGGGTGGGCGGCAGCGGGACGTCGGCGATGCCGGCCGTCGTGTCCGCCCCGGAACCGCCGCGGACGGCGTCGAACGCCGGTTCCGCCAGCCGGAAACCGCTGCCGAGGACAAGGACCGCCCCGACGAGGAGAAGCCACCGCCAAAGCAGGAGGCGCCTGCCCGCGGCGGGTGCGCGGACGGAGAAGGCCGTCGGTGCGCCGTTCGCGGGCCGCTGGTTACCGCTGCCCGTCCCACCTTTCACAGCTCCTCCCGCCATCCCGCCCGTCGATCGTCTACATGCCCGTGCGGATCGCTCCCGAGGTGGATCGTCCAGCGCACCGCTCGCGGCTCCGAACCGTCACGCGCCCGCACCACAAGGCCACTGATAGTGACTCTACCAATCGGTAGAGATACTTTCCGTGAGCGGCATGCTTGTGAGCGAGGTGCACTGGTCTCAATGATTCCGAGATCACCGAAAACTGGACGAACTAGACCGAAGAAGCGACCCGATCGCCGCCGCGAGGAGGTCGATCCGGCCGCACCACGCCCGGGCGGTTGACCCGCACCCCCACGCTCAGTCGCTAGGGTATCACTCGCAGTAATTAATCGATCACCGTACGTGAGAGAGGGGACCAGATGAAGAAAGGTATGGGTCGGAGCGCCGCCGTTCTCGCGATATCCAGCGCGGCGAGCGTCACCCTCACCTTCGGGCCCGGCCTGGCTGCTGCCCACGCCCTCGACGACAAGGACAACCACCGGTGCGACGACAAGAAGGACGGGTGGGGCATCTTCGGCGACAAGGACGATCGGGACGACAAGGACCGCGACCGCGATGACAAGATCGACGGCGACAAGCAGGTCCGGGCCGATCGGATCGACGACGGCCTGGACGGCAGGAACGGCCTGGACGGCAAGGACGATCGGGACGGCAGGAACGGCCTGGACGGCAAGGACGATCGGGACGGCAGGAACGGCCTGGACGGCAAGGACGATCGGGACGGCAAGGACGGCAAGGACAACTGGTTCCGCTGGGACGACAAGAAGCGCGACTGCGTCGTCGGTGGCGTCGGTGGCGTCGGTGCCGGAGTCGGGCCGGGGGGCGGGCCGGGGGGCGGGCCGGGGGCCGGTGTCGCCGCAGGTGGCGGCGGGATGGCCGACCCCGGGTCCTCACCCCTGCTCCCGCTGGCCGGTGCGGCAGTAGGCGCCCTGCTGATCGGCGCCGGGGTTGCCCGACGGCGTGCCCAGGGCGCGAGCTGACCCTGCTGTTCGGCGGCCATGCGGCGTGCAGACACCTCGTGGGTGACGGCCTCGGCCTGGTCCCACGCGGAGCCCACGCACGGTGACCGGGGGTCGCGCCGTTGACGACGCGACCCCCGGTCACCGTAGTGGTCGCCGGTACGGTAACGTTGCTGCCGTACGGGACGTGGCGCAGCTTGGTAGCGCACCAGACTGGGGGTCTGGGGGTCGCAGGTTCAAATCCTGTCGTCCCGACAGAGGTGGTAAAACCCGTTGGTCAGGCTTGTGAGCCTGCTCAACGGGTTTTTTCGTCGTAAGCCGCCGTCACGCCGTCCCGGCCGTCCGGCCGGTCCGGAAAACCCGCCCGGCTGGCGGCCGGAACCCGGTCCAACCGTCAGCCGCCGCCCCTGCGGTCGCCGCGTTCACGCACCCGCACCGAGATCGAGATGGGCGAACCGGCGAAGCCGAAGTCCTCCCGGAGCCGGCGTTCCAGGAACCGGCGGTAGGACGACTCCAGAAAACCCGTCGTGAACACCACGAACCGCGGCGGGCGCACTCCGGCCTGGGTCGCGAACAGAACCTTCGGAACCCGCCCTCCACGCGCTGGCGGCGGGGTCGCGGCGACGACCTCACCCAGCCAGGTGTTCAGCCGGCCGGTCGGGATCCGGGTACCCCAGGATTCCAGCGCGGTGCGCAGCGCGGGGGCGAGCCGGTCGGTCGCACGCCCGGTACGGGCCGAGACGTTCACCCGCGGCGCCCACGCGACCCGGCCGAGGTCGCGGACGATCTCCCGTTCCAGGGTGAGCCGGCGGTCGGTGTCCACCAAGTCCCACTTGTTGAAGGCGAGGACGAGGGCCCGTCCCGCGTCGACGACCATCGAGATGACCCGCTGGTCCTGCTCGGTCACCGGCTCGTCCGCGGCGAGCAGGACGATGGCGACCTCGGCGGCTTCCAGGGCCGAGGCGGTGCGCAGCGACGAATAGTACTCGGCGCCGGAGGCCTCCCGGACGCGACGGCGCAGCCCGGCGGTGTCGATGAACATCCACTCCTCGCCGCCGACCACCACCAGCTCGTCGACCGGGTCCCGGGTGGTGCCGGCGACGTCGTGCACCAACGACCGCCGGCTGCCGGCGAGCTTGTTCAGCAGACGCGACTTGCCGACGTTGGGCCGGCCGATCAGTGCGACCCGCCGGGGGCCGTCGGACTCGGTGAGGATCTCGCGCGGCGCCTCGGGCAACGCGGCGAGCACGGCGTCGAGCAGGTCTCCGCTGCCCCGGCCGTGCAGGGCCGAGACCGGGTGCGGCTCGCCGAGCCCGAGGCTCCACAGCGCCGCCGCATCAGCCTCGAATCGTACGTCGTCGACCTTGTTCGCCACCAGAATCACTGGCAGCCCGCAGCGGTGCAGCACCCGGGCGACCGCCTCGTCGGCGTCGGTGGCGCCGGTGACGACGTCCACGATGAACAGCACCGCATCGGCGGTGTCGAGCGCCGCGCGGGCCTGCTCGGAGACCTGGGCGGCCAGCCCCGTCGCGTCGGGTTCCCAGCCGCCGGTGTCGACGAGGGTGAACCGCCGCCCGCTCCAGACCGCGTCGTAGGCGACGCGATCACGGGTCACCCCGGGGACATCCTCGACAACCGCGGCGCGCCGGCCGAGGATGCGGTTGACCAACGTCGACTTGCCCACGTTGGGTCGCCCCACGACGGCCACCACCGGTTGACCGGCCCCGGGACTCGCGAACTCGCCGTCGAGCTCGCCGACGAACCCGTCGGGGCCACCGACGTCATCGCCGAAGCCACCGACGTCATCGCCGAGGCCACCGTCGGCGAACCGGTCGAACCCGGCCGCGCCGAGGTCCGTTGATAGGTCTTGTCCGCTCATCACTGTCACTGCCAACTGTCATCGTGGGACGGGATCGCCTGTGATTCCCGGGCTCGGCGCCGGGCACTCGAGCGTGGTCGGATCGCCGGGGGCTCTCACCCGCCCGTCCGGAGCGAGCAGCGATCTTGCTCAGGTTACCCGGAGCCGGCCCGGTCGGCCCCGCCGGTCCCGCCGGCCTCACCGCAGGCCTTTCCGGCCCGGACGGTCGCCAGATGGTCGAGCAGGCGCACCCGGATGTCCTCCGCGACGGCGGCCAGCGCCTTGCGCGAACGTGGGTTCGCCGGCACCTCCACCGCGAACGGCGCACCGAAGACTACCCGGATCGGCACCGACCGGCGCGGCCAGCGCGCCCCCCGGGGCAGGACGGCACCGGTGTTGATGCAGGCCACCGGTAGGACGCGGCAGCGGCCGTGCACCGCGAGGTAGGCGATACCGTGCTGGACCGCCGCCATCTCCCCGCTGCCCCGGGTGCCCTCGGGGAACAACCCGATCGCCCCGCCGCGGGAGAGCTCGTCCAGTGCGGTGTGCAGGGCCTCCCGGTCGGCCCGATCACGATCGATCGGAATCTGACCGCTGAACAGCAGCGCCCGGCCGAGCACCCCCCGGTACATCTCGATCTTGCTCAGGCAGCGCACGGTCCGCGGGGACTCGATCACCACCAACGGGCCATCCAGCCAACTGCTGTGGTTCCCAGCGAAGATCAACGGTTCGTCGAAGGGGACGTTCTCGAGCCCCTCCAGGCTGATCTGCATGACCACCCGGTTGAGGAACCAGCGGACCCCGGGCTTGAGGACACGGTGCGGGAGGTCGTTGTAGACCGGTGACGCGGCACCCCGGTGGACCGGTCCACGCGCGACCCGGGCGGCCCGCCCGGCCGCCTCCGCGGCACGTTCGCCGGCACCGTCGCCCGGCCGAGCGGCCTCAGCGCGGGGAGCCTCAGCGCGGGGGTTCGACGTGGTCATCTCGTCCGGTTCGGCAGCTGCTCGCAACGCCGAAGCACCTCGTCGACGACTTCGGGCACCGACCGGGCCGTCGAGTCCAGAACCATCGCGTCGGGCGGGATGGCCAGCGGGTCCGCCGCCCGGTTGCTGTCGAGCGCGTCGCGCCGGTCGAGTTCGGCGAGGGTCCGGGCGACGTCGTCAACGCCCTTCTCCCCGAGCTGGCGGGAGCGACGCAGCGCACGGACCTCGGTCGAGGCGGTGAGGAAGACCTTGATCTGGGCGCCCGGCGCCACGACCGAGCCGATGTCGCGACCCTCCACGACGATGCCGCCGGCCGGCAACACGGCGGCGATCACCTGACGCTGTTGAGTGACGAGCAACGCCCGCACCGCCGGCACCGCCGCGATCGCACTGACCGCGTTGGTCACCGCGCGGGTGCGGATCTGGGCGTCCACCCCGACACCGTCGATGGCGATCGAGGGCTCGTCCGGGTCCGTACCGACCGAGATCACCGCCCGCTCGGCCAGCTCCGCGACCGCCGCCGGGTCCTCGATGTCGATCCGCCGTTCCAGCGCGAGCTGGGTGACTGCGCGGTACATCGCCCCGGTGTCGAGGTACCGCAGGCCGAGACGGCGGGCGATCTCGCGGGCCACGGTGCTCTTCCCCGACCCTCCGGGACCGTCGACCGCCACGATCAGACCCTCGGCCCCGCCTTCGTGGACCGCGGGACCATCTCCCTCGGACCCGAGCGGCGCAGACGTTCCCTCCCGGCTGTCGGTGACCATGCTTCCTGCCGACAGCGCAGACCCGTGGTCGGGCTTCACCCGATTCCTCCGTCCCGGTCACATAATAAATGTTGTCGGATCGCGCCCCCGCGGATGCCGACATGTGCAACCCGGATCAGGCTACTCGGTACGGCATCAGGATCGCCGGTATGCCGTCCAGCCGTTGAGCGTCAATCGGTCGACGAGCTCGTCCGCGGCCGTCGGGTCCACCGCGAGCTCGACGATGCCGGCGGGTGCGTCGAGGCTGTGCTCGAAGGGCCCGACATCCTCGATGTTGATCTGCCACTGGCTGATGAAGCCGACGAGCGCGGCGAGCTGGCCAGGTCGGTCATCGAGCACGACCCCCACCCAGCCCCAGGACTGCGCCGGGGCGCCGGGCTTGCGCGGAAGCAGCGCACGGCCGGCCTGGCCGCACCGCATGAGCCGGGAGACCGCGGCGGTGACCTCGTCACCGGAACCGGTGTCGAGGACGCCGGCGAGCGCGGTGAGCTGGGCGCCGAGGGAACGTACCCGCTCGGCGATCGGGCCGCGGTTACCCTCGATGATCCCCGACCACAGCTCGGCGTCGCTGTCGGCGAGCCGGGTGGTGTCGCGGAACCCCTGCCCGACGAAGGGCACGTCCCGTTCCGGCAGCCCGACGAGCACCCCCGCGAGCGCGCTCGCGACGATCTGGGGCACGTGGGAGACCGACGCCATCGCCGCGTCGTGACGCTGCGGGGTGGTCCGCACCGGCGTGGCCCCGCAGGCGAACGCCAGCGCCACCGTGGCGTGCACCGCGGCCGACCCGGTGTGCGGGACGGGACAGACCGCCCAGACCCGCTCGGCGAACAGGTCCGCCCGGGCGGAGACGGCCCCGTGCCGTTCCCGGCCGGCGATGGGGTGGGCTGGGCACCACGTCGTGAGGTCGCAGCCGAGCTGGACTCCCTCGACCAACGGTCGGACCTTGACGCTGCCGGCGTCGCTGATCGTGTCCGCGAGGCCGGAGCGGGCCAGGGCGCGTACCTGGGCCGCGACACTCGGCAGCGGGGTGGCGACGACCGCATGATCGACCCGCTCCCCCGCCCACGGCCGCCCGGCCCCCATCTTCTCGGCAAGCGCAACCTGTGCCTCGTCCACGTCGCGGAGCAGGACCTCGATGCCCCTTGCCGACAGCGCGAGACCGATACTGGTCCCGATCAGGCCCGTGCCGACGACCCCGACCCGGCGCAGGCGCGGAAGGCATGCGACATCCCATCCCGACCCGACCATGGCCTTGAGCCTAAAGCCTCGAGCCTAGAGACCGACGCCGTGATACAGGGTGCCGATCTCGTGACGGGTGAGGTGACGAGCCCGCCCAGCGCGCAGGGTTCCCAGCGACACCGCCCCGAACCGGGTGCGCACCAGCCGATGCACCGGGTGGCCGACGGCGTCCATCATCCGGCGGACGACGTGCTTGCGCCCTTCGTGCACAACGACCTCGACCATCACCCGTCCGTTCGCGTTGTCGACGACGCGCGCCGAGTCCGCGCGCACCGGGCCGTCGTCGAGTTCGACCTCCGCGCGCAGCTGGCGCAGGACGTCGCGGCGCAGCGGACCGGACACCTCGACGAGGTAGGTCTTGGGGACGGCGAACGAGGGATGGGTGAGCCGGTGCGCGAGCTCCCCGTCGTTGGTGACGAGCAGCAGCCCCTCGCTGTCGGCGTCGAGCCGGCCGACGTGGAACAGCCCGCCGCCGAACTCCATGAGCAGATCCGCGATCGTCGGCCGGCCCCGGTCGTCCGACATCGCCGAGAGCACCCCGCGCGGCTTGTTCAACGCCAAGTGGATCAGGCCCGCCCTGGTGACGATCCGCTCACCGTCGACCTCGATGAGGGCGGTTTCGGGATCGACCCGGCGGCCCTGCTCGCGCACCACGGTGCCATCCACCCGGACCCGACCGGCAGCGATCAACTCCTCGCTGTGCCGGCGGGAGCCCACCCCGGCGGCGGCCAGCACCTTCTGCAGCCGGATGCCCTGGTCCTGGGGCTCGTCCGGGCGGTCACCGGTACTCATGACGGGAACCTGGTGCTCATGACGTAACAATGTCATCAATCTCATCGAGACCGGGCAGCAGGGGGGCGAGCGGCGGCAGTTCGTCGAGCCCGCGCAGCCCCATCCGTTCGAGAAAGTAGTCGGTGGTGCCGTAGAGGATCGCGCCGGTCTCCGGATCGTGCCCTACCTCCTCGACCAGGCCGCGGGCGGTGAGGGTGCGGATGACTCCGTCGGCGGAGACACCCCGCACCGCCGAGATCCGCCCCCGGCTCACCGGCTGCTGGTAGGCGACGACGGCCATGGTCTCCAGCGCAGCCTGCGACAGCCGGGCCGACTGGCCGGCGAGCACGAATCGCTCGACCCAGGGGGCGCACTCGTCCGCAGTGTAGAAGCGCCAGCCGCCACCAGTGTGCCGCAGCCGGAAGCCGCAGCCGTCGCGGGCATACTGCTCGGCGAGCTGCGCGAGCAGCCGCTCGACCTCCAGCGCCGGGGCGCCGAGGCCGGTCGCGAGCTCCGCGACGCCGACCGGCTTCTCCGCGACCATGAGGACCGCCTCAAGCAACGCACCCAGCGGCGGCCGGGCCTCCCCGGCAGTCCCGGCAGTCCCAGTCACGACGCCACCTCCCGCGACTCCTCCTCCGCGTCCCCACCGTACCGATCAGATCCGAACAGCCCGTGGCCGATCGGCGGGGCGTCGGCCTCGACCGCCGGATCCAGGGCGATCCAGCGCACCGTCAGCTCACCGAGCGGGACCTGCTGGTCGAAGGAGATCCGGCCCTCGCGGAAGAGCTCCAGCAGCGCCAGGAACCGGGCCACCACCTCGATGGTCTGCCGGCAGCCGACGCACAGCATCCCGAAGGTCGCGGTGCCCACCTCGCGCAGCATCGCGATGACGGCGAGCATATGCTCCCGCACGCTGATCCGGGGCAGGTGCACGTGATCGGTCGCGACCAGCGGCGGCAGCGGCGGCTCACGCAGCCGGGCCGCGAGCGCCGCGAGCTCCGTCGGGCCGATGCCAATCTGGACCTCCGGCAGCGCGGCGGCGTAACGGGGCTCCAGGGGTACCGCCCGGGGGGTATGGCGCGCCTCCAGGGCCATGAGGCCGGCGAAGAGCGCCGCAGCCTCCTTGTACGCCTTGTACTGCAGTAGCCGGGCGAAAAGCAGGTCGCGGGCCTCCAGCAGGGCCAGGTCCGCCGACTCGTCCTCGGACAGGGCACCCGGCAGCAGCCGGGCCGCCTTCAGGTCGAGCAAGGTCGCCGCGATCACCAGGAACTCGGTGGCCTGGCCGAGGTCGAACTGGTCCCCCAGCCGCCGGATGTGCGCGACAAACTCGTCGGTGACCTGGGAGAGCGCGACCTCGGTCACGTCGAGGCGATGCTTGGCGATGAGCGAGAGCAGCAGGTCGAAGGGGCCGGTGAAGTTGTCGAGTTCGACGACGAAGGTCTCCGTGCGCCCACCACGACCCGTCGGCACGCCGGTACGCGGGGCGGCCATCCCGTCGGCCTGGTCGGCCTGGTCGGCCGGAGCAGCTCGAGACCGGGTCATGGCGCCACGCTACGCCCCGGCGGCGTCGGCGTGATCATCATCACCCCAGGTTGAGGCCTATCAGCGAGGCGAGTCCCCGCAGCAACGGGCCGATGAGCTGGCCGATGACCGAGGGGAATCCGACGAACAGCACCGGCAGCAGCAACAACGCCAGCAGGATGCCCAACCCGATGTTGCGCTCGGCTAACTGGTACCGGGCTTTGCGCCAGCCGGCCGTGGTCGGGCCGAGCAGGAACAGCAGCCGCCCGGCGTCTGTCGGGGGGACCGGGATCAGGCTGACGATGAACATCGACCCGAACGTGACGGCCATCCACAACGCGAGCTCGGCACCGAAGCTGTTCGGCACCGTCACCTCGGTGACGCGGTCACCGAGCCGCACCAGCCCCGGCTCGCCGAGCGGCTGGAACACCGCCAGGGTTGCCAGGGCGAGCAGGAGATACGCCAGCGGTCCGGCCAGGACGGCGGCGGCCACGTGGAACCGGCGCCGCCGCCACACGTCGTTCATGGGCACCGACTCGGCCCAGCCGTAGCCGACGACGAAGACAGCGACTCCGCTGAACGGGCTGAGCCGGCCCTTCAGGCCCGTCGTCAGCCGCCCCGAGCGCATCGGGGTCGGGTCACGAACTAGCCGGGCCACGAGCACCTGGGCGGCGTCGTGGGCGAAGATCCCGATGAGGAAGGCGAGGAGGATCCCGAGAAGCGCCGCGGGTTCGGCAAGGTGGAACAGCACGTCGCTACCTTTTCGCCCCGATCGCCCCGTTGTCTCGGTTCAGCCGACGGCCGGCGGCGTGTCGTGCCGGACCATCAGTTCCCGGGCGAGTCGCCGGTAGCCAGCAGCCCCCACCGACGTCGGGGCGTAGGTGGTGATCGGCTCGCCGGCCACCGTGGTCTCCGGGAACCGAACCGTCCTGTTGATCACAGTGTGGAACACCTCGTCCGGGAACCGTTCGACGACCCGGGCCAGCACCTCCCGGGCATGCAGGGTGCGGGCGTCGTACATGGTCGCCAGAATACCGGCGAGCTCCAGGCGTGAGTTGAGCCGCTCGCGCACCTTGTCAATGGTCTGCAACAGCAGCGCCACTCCCCGCAGCGCGAAGTACTCGCATTCCAGCGGGACGATGACGGCGTCCGCCGCCGTCATCGCGTTCACGGTCAGCAGGCCGAGCGAGGGCTGGCAGTCGACGAGGATGACATCGTACTCGTCGAGGATCAGCGCCAGCGCGCGGGCGAGGCTGTGCTCGCGGCCGACCTCGGTGACCAGCAGCACCTCCGCGGCGGACAGGTCGATGTTGCTCGGCAGCAGGTCGAGCCCGTCGACCTGGGTCTCGACGATCACCTCGCGGACGTCGGCGTCCCCGCCCAGCAGGAGGTCGTGCACCGTCAGGTCGAACTGCATCGGGTTGACGCCGAGCCCGACCGACAGCGCACCCTGAGGATCGAAGTCGACAAGGAGTACCCGCCGGCCGTACTCCGCGAGCGCGGCACCCAGGTTGATCGTGCTGGTGGTCTTGCCGACCCCGCCCTTCTGGTTGCACATCGCGACGATCCAGGCGGGACCGTGCGACGCCAGCGGGGGCGGGACGGGAAACGACGGCAGCGGCCGCCCGGTGGGCCCGGGCTCGCCCACCCCGGCATCGACACTCTCACCGCCGGCCTCGAGCCGCCCGTCCTCGGACAGGCGGGGATCACCGACCGTCACCTCCCCGTAGAAGCGGCGGGTCGGTGAGGCGACGGACGACGTGTCGGTGAAACGGACCACTGAGGGGTTGCTCCTTCTACAAAGAGCAGAAACGGACCGGTAGGAGCGTACCGACACCGACCCGTTCTCGGTGGCGCCGGGTGGCCGTAAAGCGGCGTGTCGCGCCATGAGCGGCGTGACCACCTTGGACGGACCCCACCTGTGTTGGACGGAGCCCACCAACGGAGGTAGGAAAGTCAGACATCGGGGTGACCCCTCCGGTTCGACGAGGGATTCATCTCTCCGACCAGTGCTCGAGGAGACTCGAGGAGAAGGGATCCGGGATGAGCGCGCAGACGGTGGAAGCGGTGGTGGCCCGGGAGAAGGGCGCCGCGGTCTCGCTGGAGCAGATCGTTGTTCCAGATCCGGGTCCGGGCGAGGCACGGGTACGGGTGCGCGCCTGCGGCGTATGCCATACCGACCTGCACTACCGCGAGGGCGCGATCAACGACGACTATCCGTTCCTGTTGGGGCACGAGGCGGCCGGCACCGTCGAATCGGTGGGCGAGGGCGTGGTGGGTCTGGCCCCCGGTGACTACGTGGTGCTGGCCTGGCGGGCCCCCTGCGGAACCTGCCGGGCCTGTCGGCGCGGCATGGCCTGGTATTGCTTCGACTCCCGCAACGCGCGAAATTCGATGACCCTGGCGGACGGGACGCCGCTGGCGCCGGCGCTGGGCATCGGTGCGTTCACGCCGCTGACCCTGGTCGCCGCGGGCCAGTGCGTGCTGGTGGACCCCGCGGCCCGGCCAGAGGCGGCCGGGCTGATCGGCTGCGGGGTGATGGCCGGTTTCGGTGCCGCCGTGAACACCGGCAGGGTCACCCGGGGTGAGACGGTGGCAGTGATCGGCTGCGGCGGGGTCGGCGACGCGGCGATCGCCGGCGCCTCGATCGCGGGAGCACGGAAGATCATCGCGGTCGATGTCGACGACCGGAAGCTCACCTGGGCCCGACACTTCGGTGCCACCGATGTCGTGAATGCCACGGCAGGCGATCCGGTGGCGGCCATCCGGGCGCTCACCGACGGCTTCGGCGCCGATGTGGTCATTGAGGCGGTGGGCCGCCCAGAGACCTACCGCCAGGCCTTCGACGCCCGCGACCTGGCGGGACGGCTGGTCCTGGTGGGTGTACCCGACCCGGCGATGACCGTGGAGCTGCCGCTCGCCGAGGTCCTCGGCCGCGGCGGTCACCTGTCGTCGTCCTGGTACGGCGACAGCCTGCCGAGCCGCGACTTCCCGATCCTCATCGACCTCTATCGCCGGGGCCGGCTAGACCTCGATGCCTTCGTCACCGAGACCATCGGGATCGGCGACGTCGAGGAGGCGTTCACCCGGATGCAGCGCGGCGACGTGTTGCGCAGCGTCGTCATCCTCTGAGTCGTCGTTCACCGGGCCGCCGTCTACTGAACCATCGTTCACTGAACCTTTGTTTACTGGCGAGGTTCGTCGGCGGCGGGCCCACCCGGAGCCGGGAACCGCCGGATACGGTCGACCCCACCGGGTGCACCGCCGTCCGACGGCACCCGCGACACGCGCAGCGGGCAGCGGGCAGACCGATCGGGTCGAGGAGGGGACGCAATGATCGTCAATACCGGGCTTCGGGTGGATCGGGTGATCACGCGCGGCGACTTCACGCTCGACGGTCAGTCGTTCGCGGTCGACAACAACGTCTGGCTCGTGGGAAACGACGACGAGGTACTGGTCATCGACGCCGCGCACGACCCGTCGGTGATCGCGGCGGCCATCGGCACCCGCGTGGTCACATCGACCATCGCTACGCACGGTCATAACGACCACATCAATGCGGCGGCGGAGCTCGCGGACCTGGTCCGGGCGCCCATCGCGCTGCACCCCGCCGACGTGGTGCTGTGGAAGGCGATCTATCCGCACCGGGCGCCCGACCGTGCGCTCGCGGACGGACAGCTCATCGGCCTGCCCGAAGGTGGCGCGCTGCGCGTCCTGCACACCCCGGGCCACTCTCCCGGCGGGATCTGCCTGTTCGGGGAGATCAACGGCGACCCGGTCCTGTTCAGCGGCGACACACTCTTCCGCGGGGGTCCCGGGGCGACCGGGCGGTCCTACTCCGACTTCCCGACCATCCTGGCCTCGATCCGTACCAGGCTGCTCACCCTGCCCGCGCACACCGTCGTGCACACCGGTCACGGCGACGACACGACCATCGGTGAGGAGGGTGTCGACTACGACGACTGGGTGAGCCGCGGCCGCTGACCGGCCGCTTCCCCGCATCACCGCCCGGTGTGCACACCGGGCGGTCCGGTGCGCACACCGGGCTAGGGTCGGCCCGCGGTGCGCCGGGTGCCGGTGCTCTGCCCACGACGCGCCGCCCACATCGGGGAGACGATCGCGACCAGCGCGACCGCGACACCAACCTGCAGGATGTGCCGGATCCAGTCGAAGCCGCCGGTGTGGCGCACGCCGAGCGCGCTCGCGATCACGTTACCCACCAGCGCGCCGATGATGCCGAACCCGACCGTCAGCCAGAGTGGGATGTTCTGCCGACCCCGGACGATCAGACGGGCCAGAAGACCGATCACCAGACCGGCCAGAACGATCCAGAGAATTTGGAACACCGGGCACCCCCAGAGCGTGAGTCTGCCTCCTCTTCGTCTCCATGAACCCGGCCGTACAAACACCGCGGGCACCCGACCTGCACCGGATGCACAAACCTTCCTTATTTAGTTTTTTCCTGAAAAATGGGCCCAACCCGGCGGAACACCACCGTAAACATTTGGCCCAGGAATACGTCCCGATCGGGCCGGGACGT
>NZ_CDWRCM010000020.1:0-890 GCF_977927585.1 Frankia sp. CcWB2
CCTAAGAGACGCACGTCACAACGTCATAAGCCGGGTAGCATCGGCCACAATAGCGATCTCCCGGGAGGGGTCTTGTCCAGTAGCCCGGAACCCAAGGCCACGTACTTCGCGGATCCCGACGAATGGCGCAGCTGGCTGGAGGCCAATCACGAGACGGCAGGTGAGGCGTGGGTCGGCTTCTACAAGAAGGGAGCAGGCAGAACCGGCATCACGTGGGCCCAGGCGGTCGACGAGGCGTTGTGCGTGGGGTGGATCGACGGCAGGCGCCAGCGGGTGGACGAGCAGCACTACGTCATCCGGTTCACGCGGCGCAAGCCCGGCAGCGTGTGGAGCGACGTGAACCGCAGGCGTGTGGCGGAGCTGCGTGCCGAGGGGCGGATGCGGCCCGCCGGGGAAAAGGCGCTCCAGGATCGGTCCGAGGCGAAGGCCGGGTCGTATTCCTACGAGCAGAACGGGGACTCTGTCGCCTTCGAGCCCGACCAGGAGCAGCGGCTGAAGGCCGACGACGCGGCGTGGACCTTCTTCCAGAGCCAGCCAGCCTCTTACCGCAAGGCCGCCATCTGGTGGGTGACCAGCGCCAAGAAGGACCAGACCCGGGCCAAGCGGTTCGAGCAGCTACTGCAGGACTCGGCCAACGGCCGCACCGTGCCTCCTCTGACCCGACGCGGGTGACCAACGCGAGTGACGAACGGCGTACCTGGCCCCCAGCGCACGTGGCCGCCGACCTCACCACCAGGGCAGCACGCCGGTGGCGGGCACCTTCGGCAGCGAGTGCCGGTCGTCGGTGCCGGCCGGCTGCTCCACCTGGCGCACCGCCTTCTCCATCCGCCGCACCAGCTCCTCGAGCACCGGGCGCGGCGTGGCGACGTTGAGCCGGACGAAGCCCTCGG
>NZ_CDWRCM010000020.1:1173-13934 GCF_977927585.1 Frankia sp. CcWB2
CCCCGTACAGCCTGCCATCGCTGACCGCGGCCTTGCCCACGTCGAGGAAGAACTGGCCGAGGTCGGCGATGCCTAGACGGTCGGCCATGCGGCGGCAGTCCAGCCACGCCAGGTAGGTGCCGTCCGAGGCGTGGTGGGTGACGTCGGAGCCGAAACAGCCCAGCAGGTCAGCGAGTATCCGCTGGTTCCCCTCCAGGTAGCGCATCGTCCGCCGCAGCCACAGGTCGCCGCCGGCGAACGCGGCGACGCTGCCCTCGACGCCCAGGATGCCCACGCCGTCGCGGTCGCGGGGCCGCATACCCATCAGGCGCTCGTGGTCGGCGGGGCTGCCGGGTACGGCGAGCGCGCACTGCAGGCCGGAGATGTTCCAGCCCTTGCTCGCCGACATCGCGGTGACCGACGAGGTGGCCGCGGCCCCGGGCAGTGAGGCGATCGGGACGTGCTCACGCCCGGCGTACACCAGGGGCGCGTGCACCTCGTCGGAGATCACCACCGCCAGGTGCCGCTCCGCCAGCCTCAGCACGGCGCGCAGCTCGGACTCGGTGAACACCCTGCCGGTCGGGTTGTGCGGATTGCACATGAGGCTAGGTGCTGGCCCCGTCGGCGAACGCCTTGGCCAGGCCGGGCAGGTTCAGCCGCCAGCCGTCGTCCCGCAGCTTCATGCCGTTGGGCACCAGCACGCGCCCGGCGGCGGTGACAGCCTCGAAGAACGGCGGGTAGGCGGGGACGTCCACCACCACCGCGTCCCCCCGCTCGGTGAACTGCTCCAGCGCGACCTCGACCACCCGCATGGTGTCCGGGAACGGGATCACCATCGCCGGATCCACCGACCAGCCGAACCGGCAGCGCAGCCAGTTCGCGAACACCGACTGCAGCTGCGAGCTGGTGGTGAAGGTGTAGGCGTAGCCCAGGTCGCCGCGGTCGAGCGCGTTGCGGATCGCCTCGAGCACCGGCTCGGCGAGCGGCAGGTCCATCTCCGCGAGGAACGACGGCAGCACCTCGGCCGAGTACCGCTGCCACTTCTCACTGCGCCGGGCGCTGAGCACCTCCAGCCCGAGCGCGTCCAGCATCTGGTCGTCGACCATCTCGTCGTGCGCCGCCACCGGTCCCCCTCACCACGCGACGGGCAGCTCGCGCACACCGTGGATGCCGAACACGTGGTGCCAGAACGGCACCTCCTCCGGTGCGACGGCCAGGCGCAGGCCGGGCACGCGCTCGAACAGTCGGCCCAGCACCACCTGGAGCTCCACCCGGGCCAGGGTCTGGCCGAGGCACTGGTGCGGCCCGAACCCGAACGCGACGTGCCCACGCGCCGAACGCCGCACGTCCAACCGATCCGGGTCCGGGTAGACCTCCGGGTCACGGTTGGCCGAGGCAAGCTGGCACACCACGCCGTCGCCCGCCCGGATGCGAACGCCGCCCAGCTCGACGTCCTCCAGCGCCACCCGGCTCATGCCGATCTGCATCGCGGTCTGGTGACGCAACAGCTCCTCCACCGCGTTCACCACGGTCGCCGGGTCGTCGCTCAGCACGGCGAGCTGGTCGGGGTGGCGCAGCAGCAGGGCGGTGCCGGTGCCGATCATGGTGGCGGTCATGTGGTGGCCCGCGGCGAGCAGCAGCCACGCCACCACGGCAACCTTCTCACGGTCCAGTTCGCCGGTGGCGACGTGCCTGACCAGCAGGCGGCTGACCATGTCATCGCCGGGCTCCCGCTCCTTCGCCGCCACCAGCCCGTTGAGATGCGCGAGGATGTCGTCCTTGGCGCGCGTCATCTCCTCGACCGAGCTGCGGCCGTTGACCAGGATCCGGGTGCTGGCCTCGAACAACTCGTGGTCCGCGCGCGGCACCCCCAGCAGCTCGCTGACCACGGTCGACGGCACCGGGTAGGCGAGCATCGCCATCAGGTCCACGGGCGGCCCGGCGGCGAGCATCGCGTCGATCCGGGCGTCGGCGATCTCGGTGATCCGGGCTCGGGACAGCTCGGCCTTGCGCGCGGTGAACTCCACTCCCAGCATCCGCCGGTACCTCAGGTGCTCCGCACCGTCCGCGCGAACGAAGGTGCCCCGCAGCACCTGCGGCGCGGCCTGCCGGAACATGCTGGGGAAGTTCGGGCGCCCGCTGTCCGCGCTGAACCTGGGGTCCTCCAGCACGGCACGCACGTCGCGATGCCTCGTCACCACCCACGCCTCCTGCCCGCTGGGCAGCAGGGCGCGGAACACGGGTTCCCGTTCCTGCAACGCCCGATAGCCGGGGGGAAGGTCGAACGGGCATCCTGGTGCCTTCTCCTGAGGGAAGGGCACCAGCTTCCGGGTCGTGTCCGATTCGGCCGTGCTCATCGCCACCTCCGTCTCGCGGGCGCTCACGCTAGGCAGTTCGGGCCTGGCGCTCTGCCCAGAACTGAGCAGTCACGCGTCGGGGTGGGCGAACACGACCGCGGTGTTCAGACCACCGAACGCGAAGCCGTTGGACAGGGCGAACCCGAGCGCGGCCGGCTCCGCCCGCGCGCCCGTGAACCGGCACACCGGGTCCACGACATCGACCAGGTTCGGGTTGGGGTGCACATAGCCCCCCCCGCACCTGGAGCGCCGTCGCCACCGCCTCCACCACCCCGGCCGAGGACAGGCAATGGCCTGTCAGCCCCTTGGTCGCGTTGACCCGCGGCCACGGTCCGTCGCCGAAAACCGCGCGCAGCGCGGCGGCCTCCACGCGATCACCGGTGGGAGCCCCGGTTCCGTGCGTGCTGACGTAGTCCACCCCGGACGGCGCGATCCCGGCTCGGTCCAGCGCGAGGCGTATGGCCCGCGCCTCGCCCTCGGCCGACGGGTCGGCGAGGTGGTTGCCGTCGAGCACGGCCGCGTGCCCGGCCAGCCGCACCACGGCCGCCGCGCCGCGCGCGGCGGCCGACGTCGCGGTCTCGAGCATCACACAGGCCGCCGCCTGACCCGCGTGGAACCCGCGATGGCGGCGGTCGAACGGCGCGGCGGGCCGCTCGCCCTGCTCCGGGCTGGCCGACGCCATCGCGCCGATCAGCAGGAAGCCCTGCTGCTGGGCCGAGGACAGCTCGGTGAGCGCGCCGACCACCAGGCACGCGTCGAGCGACCCGTCGGCCAGCATCCGGGCAGCGGTGATCAGGCCCACGTTGCCGCTGGCCGACGCGCCGCCCGCGGCGCAGCCCTCACCGCGCAGGCCGAGGACGCGGCTCAGCGTGCCCACGTGATCGGTGTCGTAGTGCCGCAGGGCATACCGGGCGGGCACCCGGCCGGTATGCGCCGCCTCGCTGTAGCTTTCGGTCAGGTTGCTTCCCGCCACCACGACACCGACCCGCTCGGCGGGCGGCCCCGTCTCGGCCAGACCGGCGCCGACCCACGCCTGCACGGCGGTGGCGGTCGCGGCCCGCACGGGCAGCGGCGCGCGGCCCGCGGTGCGCACGGCCAGGCGGCGCAGGGCGTCCGGCACGTCCTTCATCGCCGCCAACACGCGGTCGAGGTCGAACCCGTCGAGGCGGGCGGCGAACGCGGGGCCGATGTCCGGCGGCGCGGGCGCCGGACACGCCGCCAGCGCCACCCGGCCGTCCCGCAGCGCGTCATCGAACGCGCCGACGTCCGGCGCGAGCGCGCCGACCTGGCCGAGCCCGGTGACCACAACGCTCACGAGTAGGTCCGCATCACCCGTACCAGGGCGCCGATGTCATGGCCCTGGTGGAACTCGTGCACGGGCACCGTGATCCCCAGCTCCTCCATCGTCAGGGTGACGATCTCGGCCCGGTCGATGCTGTTGCAACCGAGCTCGGACAGCGTGCGGTCCCAGGTGAAGCCGCTTTCCGGCAACTCGGGCACGACCTCCAGTGCGATGCGTCGCAGGGCTTCGAAGACGCGGCGGTCCTCGTCGCCGTCCAGTTCGGTCACAGCGACTCCTCAGATCCACTCGTACTGTCGGTGGTAGCCGCGCACCCCGGTCAGCGCCAACAGCTTCGGCCGGTTCACCACCCGGTCGAGCAGCCCGGCCCAGGCGTCGATGTCGACGTCCCGGTCGGCTACCGGCCGCAGGCACCCGGCGGCCTCGGCCTGCAACCGCCGGTACTCCGTGAAGTCGACCGGGGCGCGGTCGGCCAGGCGCCGGGCGGTGGCCGCCTCCCGTACGGCGGCCACCGACTCGGGGCCGACGACGCCGCTGTAGAACTCCGACGCACAGCCGGAGCCGTAGGAGAACACGCCGACCCGCGCGGGCACGGTGTGCTCGACCTGGTCGACCAGGCTCGCGAGCGCCAGGTACACCGACCCGGCGAACACGTTGCCGACCTCGCCCGGATAGACCAGCGACGGCGCGACCCGGCGGGCGAAGTCGCGGTCGATCTCCGCGGCGCCGGCCCGGTGCAGCCGGCGCATCATCCGGCGGTGCCCGGCGCGCACCAGGCCCGCGAACGGCGTGTGCATCACCAGGTGGTCGAAGGTGGTGGCGAAGTCCGCGCCCTCGACCACGGACCGGTAGTCGGCGAAGCTGTGGTACAGGCATTCGAGGTAGGCGACCAGGGAGCGGTCGGCATCAGCGATGTCGAGGTCGGGCGCGGGGCGTGCCGAGTCCAGCGTCTCGAAGCTGTGCAGTCCGTAGGCGCCCGGGTCCGGGGTGAACACCCGCGGCCGGTCACCCAGCAGCAGGGCCACCGCGCCGGTGCCGGTGACCGGCTCGGCGTACCGGGCTCGCTCGTCGGCCAGCGACACGTCGGTGGAGATCAACAGCGCCTTGGCGCCCGGCGGCCCGGACGCCAGGTAGCCCAGGCACAGCTGGAGCGCGGCGGTGGCCGAGTAGCACGCCTGTTTCATCTCCACGACCCGGCAGCGGTTGCCCAGCCCCAACCGGTCGTGCACGTACGACGAGATCGACTTGCTGTAGTCCACGCCCGACTCGCTGGTCACCACCAGCAGCTCGATGGCCCGCAGGTCCGCCTCGGGCACCCGCGCGAGCAGCGGCGCCGCGGCGTTGACCGCGTTGGTCACCGGGTCCTCGAAGGGCAGTGCGACCGACCGGCGGTGCATCTCCAGGTTGCCGAACCGCCGATGGTCCAGACCACGCCCGTCGAACACGGCCCGTACCTCCACCGCGAGGCTGCCGCCGTAGACGTCCAGCGCCTCGATGCCGACCTCCGTCATGTGCCCTCCCCCAGCTCGACCTCGGACACGAAGGCCGCCAGCACGTCGGACACCTCGCGCGGATGTGTGACGCTCGGGAAGTGCCCGGCGTCGGGCAGCTCGTGGTAGCGGGCGTCGGGTATCGCCCCGTGCATCAGGTGCGCGGTCTTGAGCGGCACGATGCCGTCGAGCCGCCCGTGCACCACCAGCGTCGGCACCGGGATGTCCGGCAGGCGTCGCAGCAGGTCCGGCTGCTCGGCGAACACGTCCAGATACCGCAGGCCGATGTGTGGCGCCATGCTCTCGCAGCGCAGCAGGTGTTCCAGGTACTCGGCGCGCCGCTCCGCCGCGCCCTGGACGCCGGCCGCCACCAGACGGTCGACGTCCTCGGCGACGATCCGTTCCAGCCGGTTGATCTCCCCGACGCGGTTGGCGTACCGGTAGGAGCTGCACAGCAGTGTGAGCGACCGCGCCCGGTCGGGGTGGGCCAGCACGAAGCTCTGCGCCAGCAGCCCTCCGAACGACGAGCCCACCACGTGCACCGGCCCCGGCACGCCCAGCCGGTCCAGCGCCGCCCGGTACAGGTCGGCGATCCCGGCGAGCGAGATGTCACCGGCGGCGGTGGTCGCGCCCACCCCGGGGTGGTGCACGACGACCAGGCGGAAGCGGTCGGACAGCGCGGCGAACTGGCCCGCGAACACGCCGGCACCGATGTTGAACGGCGGCATCATCAGCACCACCGGACCGGTGCCGCGGCTCAGCACCTCCACGTCGCCGTCGGGCAGGCCGAACACGTCCTGACGGGTGCCCGGCGCGGCCGCGCGCATCACGGCCAGATTCGCCGACAGCGGCCGGTAGCCCTCGTCGAGCGCCTCCCGCACGTCCCGCGGCACCCCGGACACCGGGTGGTAGCGCGCCTGGGCCGCCTCGGCGACCCCGAAGTGCGACCCGCCGCCGGCCTCCACCAGGTCGACGACGTGGCCGGGGTCGGCGAACAGGGCTACCAGCCGTTCGGCGGCCTCGTCGACGAACGCGGCGTCCGCGCCCAGGGGCACCGCCAGGCGAATGATCGTGCCGTCACCGGACAGGTGCGGCCCGCCGCGTACCCCCGTGCCCTCGTAGAGCCAGGCCAGGCAGGCCTGCACGGGGTTGCCGAACCCGGCGAACCAGGCCACCCGGCTCACGTCGAGCAGCACGCAGTGCGCCGACGTCCCCTCGACCAGGGGCACTCCGCCCGCGGTGAGCCGGCCGCGCAGCCGCGCCACCAGCCCGACCCGCTCGCGCACCAGATCCGCCATCGGACCGGGGTCGGCGAGCGCGGCCGCCAGCATGGTCCGCGCCGACAGGTTCGGCCCGCGTCCGCGGAGCACCACCTGCTCGGCCAACGTGTCGTCCGAGGTCACGACAAGACCGCCGAGGTCGACACCGAAGTCCTTGGACAGGCTCAGCGTCGCGGCCTGCGCCAGCCGGAGCGCGTCCACCGCGATGTCCAGCGGGTCGCGACCCCGCTGCCCGGGTTCGTGCGCCGAGATCAGCACCGCGTTGTCCAGCAGCCGTGTGGCGTCCAGCACGGTCGGCACCCCGTTGTCGCGGGCCAGCTCGACCGCGCCACGCAGGTTCGCCAGCGACATCGGCAGACCGCCGGTCGCGTTGCACGCGGGCTCCAGGACGACGAACGACACGTCGTCGCGGCGGCGCAGTTCGTCGCCGAGGACGGCCAGGTCGACGTCGCCCGCGAACGGACCGTCGCCTGGGCACGTCGGCAGCGGCGGGGCCGGGGTGAAGCCGAGATCGACCAGGTTGAACAGCCAGGTCGGGAACAGCGAGTTGTGCAGGACGGTCCCGCGCCGCCCCGGCCAGGCCCGGCACAGCGACGATTCGGCGGCGCGGCCGCTGGCGGTGAGCACCTGGTGCGGCAGCGGAGACCACGGGGCGACACCTGCGTCGTTACCTGCGTCGTCGTGGGTGCGGGCGGTGGCCCGGTCGGCGAGCTCACGCAGGCGGGGCGGCATCCACGGGTCCGTGCGCTCGGCCCACGAGTCGGTGATCAGGTCGATCTCGACAAGATGGTGCGGGATGCGTACGGGATTGTGACCGTGCGCGAGCAGCACGGTCGAACGGTTCCGCCGGACGGCGCTCCGATCCGGTGGGGCCGCGTTCGTCGGGGCGACGACCGGCTCGGCGGGCACGGTGACCGGTGCTGTCGCTGGTGCCACCCCCGCGAAGGTCGGAGCGCGCGGCGTCGTCGCGGCCGTCGCGCCCACCCGCGGCTCGGAGGCCCGCGCGACCTCCGGGTCGGCGATCATCAGGATCACGTCGGCGACCGGGGCGACATCCCCGCCGGTCGGCTGCACCAGGTACAGCGGCAGGTTCTCGGTGCCGAACTTCTTCTTGAACTGGTAGTTGCCGCTGCCGAAGATGCCGACCGAACGCAGCTCGTCGAGCGCCTTCTCCACCTCCGGCGACGCGTTCGGCGACTCCGCCACCCGCACGCCGAAGCTCGCCCCGAAGCTGAACACCCGGCTGCCTTCCCGGGCCAGCAGCCCGATGACGCGCACGATCGCGAACTCCAGGCCACCCAGCGGCATGTCGTCCGGATAGAACTCCACATCCAGCAGGTAGCCGTCCTCGAACGGGATCTTCGCCACCACCACGGCGTTGATCAGGTTGCCGTCCACATAGGTGAGGAACACCCGGTGGCCTTCGGGCAGTGCGCCGCGGACCAGCTCGTCGCGCACCCGCCCGACGTACGGGTTGACCATCCGCTTGCTCGTGGCCCACCGGTCGAGCAGCCCGGCCAGGGCCGCGTCCGTCCGCGCGTCCGCGCCGCTGGTGTACTCCTCGACCCGGCACTCGCGGGCCCCCCGCTCGAAGCGGCGGACGAGGTAGCGCAGTTTCGAGCGGCGCCCGCCCTCCAGCGAGAACGAGTCGATGCTCTCCAACCTCTGCAACGCGCCGAACGGCGTCGCGGTGCACGGTTGTCCGTCGAGCTCGTCCAGCCGCAGCAGGGACAGCAGGTTCGGGCGCCGCCCGCGAGCCCGCAGGAACCGGGCGTACTCGTCGGCCAGCGCGGCGAACCGGTCACCGGCGCCGACGTAGCTCCACACCAGCAGGTCCCGACCTCGGCGGGAGCAGGCGAAGTAGCCGGCCCGGTCCCGGCCCAGGAACAGCACCGGCGCGATGTCCCGGCCCGCCAGACCGGTCTCCCTGCCGTGCACGGCGTCCAGCTCGGCGACCAGCCGCCGCAGCGCCGGGTCCCGCGCAACCTCTGCCCGCGTGATCAGCAACGCGCCGCCGGCGGCGCCGGCCGGTGGTTCGGAGGTGGGCGGTGGTTCGGAGGTGAGTGGGTCGTCGGCGGGCGCGACGCGCAGCAGCGTGTCGGAGCCGTGGTCGGCGGCCAGGTGTGCGGCCAGGTCGGCGACGGTGGGCCGGTCGAACAGCAGCGTCTTGCGCTGGCTGCCGAAGTGCTGCTCCAGGGCGCTGATCGACCGCAGCATGTCGAACGACGTGAAGCCGTTCTCCTCGAAGGTGCGGGTGGGGTCGAGGGGGCGGTCGAGGGTCCTCTCCAGGAAGCGGACCAGGGCCTCCTCGGGAGCGGCCCGCGACGCCGCCGCCGGTTCCGCTGAGCCTGGTGCGGCGGCGGCCGGAGAGTCGGCCGCGACCCGATGGCCAGCCCCATCCCCGGATGCCGGTGCGGCCCCGGACGCCGCCCCGGTCCGGAAGGTCGTCGCGATCCGGGCGCTGAGCGCGGGCACGTCGTCGTACTCGTACAGGTCCGCGCCGCGCAGGTCCACGTCGTAGACGTCATTGAGCGTCCGGGAGACGTCCATCCGGAACACCGAGTCCAGGCCCAGGTCGGCGAACGACTTGTCCCCCACCTCCTGCGGTGTGACCCCCAGGACCTCGGCCACGACCGCGCGCACCACCTCGGCCACCTCGCCGGGATCGGCGGCGGCGGCGGGGGCGGGACCGGGATCGGTATCGGGTACCGGATTGGAAGCGGCGGCCACCGGAGCGGGGGCCGGAGCCGGAGCCGGAGCGGCAGGAGCGGGGGCCTGGGCGGGCACCGCCGGACCCGCGAGCCGGGGCTCCGGCGCGACGCGGTTCAGCGGCGTCAGCACGACCTTGCGACGCGCACCGCCGGTTGGACGCGCGCCCTCGGTGCGAGGCGCGCCCCCGGTTGGACGCGCACCGTCGGTTGTCGTAGCCGCGTCCATCGGCGCCTCTCCCTTCGATGTCCCGTCGGCGGCCACCAGGTCGGTGAACCACAGTCGTCGCGGGTTCATCCGCACGGGCTCCAGCGCCGCGCGGCGCGGTGGTTCCCGGCTGTGCCAGGCCTCCAGCACCACGTGAGCGTTCGTGCCGCCGAACCCGAAGCTGCTCACGCCCGCGCGCCACACGGGTTCGCCGTCCTCATCCGGCGCACCCCGCCACTCGACGGTGCGGTCGTTGATCCGGAACGGCGAGCCCTCCAGCCTGAGCCGAGGGTTGGGCTCGACCAGGTGCAGATGGGCGGGCAGCACGCGGTGCCGCATCCCGAGCAGCACCTTCAGCACGCCCGCGATCCCCGCCGCGGCCTCCAGGTGCCCGATGTTCGTCTTCACCGAGCCGATCGCCACCTGCCCCGCCCGCGGGTGCTGTCCGTGCTCGGCGTACAGGCGGTCGAACGCCTGCCGCATCCCCTCGACCTCGACCGGGTCGCCCAGCGGCGTGCCGGTGCCGTGCGCCTCCAGGTAGCTGACCGTGGTCGGCGCGACGCCGGCGTCCCGGTGCGCCTCGTACAGCACGTCGGCCTGTGCGCGGGGGTTGGGGGCGGTGAGCGACGGCGACCTGCCGACGTGGTTGACGGCGCTGCCCAGGACCACGCCGTGGATGCGGTCGCCGTCCACGACCGCGCGGTCCAGGGGCTTGAGCACCAGCACACCGACGCCCTCGCCGCGCACATAACCGTCGGCGGCGCGGTCGAAGGTCCTGCAGCGATGGTCGGCGCTGAGCATCCCGGATTTCGTGAACACGTCGAACAGACCGGGACTGAGGTTGACGTTGACGCCCCCGACCAGCGCCAGGTCGCACCCGCCGTCCCGCAGTGCCCGGACCCCGCGGTGGATCGCGACCAGCGCGCTGGAACAGGCGGTGTCCACGACCTCGCTGGGACCGCGCAGGTCGAGCAGGTGCGACACGCGGTTGGCGAGGATCGACCGGGCCAGGCCGGTGGCCAGGTGCGCCTGCCGCGGCAGGTTCGCGCGGGCGATCAGCTCGTTGTAGTCGGCGGTGGCCATCCCCGCGAAGACGCCGACCCGACGGCCGGCCACCTCGTCCGCCCGGTACCCGGCGTCCTCGAGCGCGCGCCAGACGGTTTCCAGGAACAGCCGGTGCTGCGGGTCCACCAGGCGGGCCTCGTTCGGTGACATCCTGAACAACGCCGCGTCGAACTCGGTCACCCGGTCCAGGAAGCCACCGCGGACGTCGCCCAACAGGTCGGCCCGGTCGGCGGGCGCCGGGCCGATGAGGTCCCGTCCGGCGGCGAGGTCTCGCCAGAACGACTCCAGGTCGTCCGAACCGGGCATCCGGCCGGCCATGCCGATGACCGCGACGCGCCTGTCCGCGACCGCGTCGGCTGCCGTCCCGATTCCCACCGGGCCCACCTGACCGGCGGCCGCGTGCTCGCAGGACTCACCGTCGCCGAACCGGCTGACCCGGCGCCGTCCGCCCGACGGCCACCGGCTCGGGGATCGGCTGCCCGACGACGTCACCGACCACGGCCACCGCGGGCGGGACGGGCGCAGCGGACGAAACGGGTGCAGCGGACGAGACGGTGACCGGACGGGCCCCGATCGCCCCGACCGCGGCGCCGTGGGCGGCGACCAGGTAGTCCGCGACGTCGGCCAGGGTCGGGTGCTCGAACAGTGCGGTGACCAGCAGGTCCAGGTCGTAGCGGCGGTTGATCCGGTCCACGGTCTCGGCCAGCGTGATGGAGTCGAAGCCCAGGTCCATGAGCTCGGCGGTCACGTCGATCTCCGCGGGCGGCACCAGGAGGAACTCCGCGGCCAGCTCGCGCAGCCACCGCTCCACCGTTTCCCGTAGCTCGCCGCTCGACAGCGCCTCCGCGTCAGTCGCGTCCGCCGGAGCGGCAGCCGCCCGCGCCGGAGCGGCCGGCGTGGACTCGCCGCCGGTGGGGCGTTCCATCACCAGACACCGGCCGGTGACGCCGTTGAGTACCGCGGCGAACACCCGCTCCCCGACCGAGGACCGCATCGGCGCCATGGACCATCGCCGCGCGAACAGCCGCTGTGTCCCCTCGTCCACGGCCATCCCGCCCTCGGCCCACAGCGGCCAGCCGATCGCCGTCGTCCGGCCACGGCGCAGCCCCCGCTCCCGCAGCCGTTCCCGGGTCTCCGCGAAGTCGAGCTGGAACGCGTTGCCGTAGGCGTAGTCAGCCTGGCCGACGTTGCCGGTCTCCCCCACCAGCGAGGCGAACAGCACGAAGAACTCCAGCGGCTCGTCGCGGGTGGCCCGGTCCAGCAGAAGGGTGCCGGTCACCTTCGGCCCGAGAACCTCCGCCACCTCCTGCGCCGTCTTGCGCACCGCACGGCTGTCCCGCGTCACCCCGGCGGCGTGCACGACGCCGTGCAGCGCGCCGTACCGGGCCCGCACGTCGACGACCAGCCCGTCCACGTCGGCGGGCGACGCGAGGTCGGTCGGCCGGTACCAGGCGGCGGAGCCGCCGCGCCACAACCGGGACACCGCGCTCTCGTCGACCGGGGAACGCCCGACCAGCACCAGGTTCACCGGCGCCTGGTCGGCCAGGAGACCGGCGAACCGCAGTCCCAGCGCACCCAGACCGCCGGTCACGAGGTAGGTGTGGCCCGGCCGCACAGGCAACCGCACGTCGGCGGGCAGCACGGCGGGCAGGGCGGTCAGCTCGCGCACCTCGCGTGCGCCGTCGCGGTAGCGGACCTCGGCGACACCGGTCGCCGTGTGCTGCGCCTCTCGTACCACCAGGTCAGCCCACGGGTCGCCGATCCCGACGACCAGCCGCACCGCCCGCACCCCGCTGTGCTCCAGCGCGAGCGTCTTCAGCACGCCGCCCAGCGCCGAGTGCTGCGGCTCGTCGGCCCGGTGCGCCACGACCAGCCGCAGCGGCACCCGCGTGTGGCGCCCGAGGACGGCGGTCGCGCCCCAGAGCAACGGGTCGACCACCCGCGTCGACGTGCGCGGGTCGGGCAGGACCGGGTCCCCCACCAGCGGGCACAGCACCACCAGGGCGTCCGGCAGCGGCCCCGACGCGAGGTCGCGGACGTCCGCCACCTCCACGACCCGCGCGCCCACCGCCGCGAACGCCTCGGCCGCGGCGTGCCGCGAATCCGGCTCCGCGCCCACGATCGCCACCTCGCGCACGTCGCCGGGTGGACCGGGGTTCACCGCCCCCCACACCGGCTCCAGGTAGTCCGCGGCCGGGGCCGGGGCCGGGATCGGGATCGGGATCGGGGCCGCCGTCGCGGCTGGGACCAAGGCCGGGGTCGAGGCCGGGGCGTCGGTGTCGATCCAGAACCGCCGCCGCTCGAACGGGTAGGTCGGGAACGGCACCCGCCGCGGCGCCGGGTCCGGCCACAGCCGCCGCCAGTCCGCCCGCGC
>NZ_CDWRCM010000020.1:14437-15308 GCF_977927585.1 Frankia sp. CcWB2
ACCGGCCGCGGCCGTGCCCACCACGACCCCCGAGGCCGGGGAGCCGTCGGTGAAGCGCCGCAGCAGGTCGGCCAGCTCGGCGGTGTCCCCGGCGAGCACGGCCAGCCGCTCACCGAGATGCCTGCGACCGACCTGGCTGGTGTAGGCGAGCTCGGCGATCCCCGCGTCGGCGACGTGATCGGCCACCCGTCCGGCGTACTCCCGCAGCCGTTCGGTGGTGCGGGCGGACAACAGGAACAACCGCGGCCCGGTGACCCGCGCCGCCGGTTCCGGCGCGGCGACATGCTCCTCCACGACCACGTGGGCGTTCGCGCCCCCCGCGCCGAACGAGCTGATCCCGGCCCGCCGAGGCGACCCGGTCCACGCACGCAGCTCCCGCACCGGCTCCAGACCGCTGCGACCGAAGTCGATCGCGGGGTTGAGTCGACCGAGGTTCGCGGTCGGCGCGAGCTGCCCGGCACGCAGCTGGAGCAGCACCTTGGTCAGCCCCGCGACGCCCGCGGCGCCCTCCAGATGGCCGATGTTGGACTTCACCGAGCCGATCCCGCGTCGCTCGCCTGGGCCCAGCGCCTCCACCAGCGCGGCGACCTCGATCGGGTCACCCATGGCGGTGCCGGTGCCGTGCGCCTCGACATAGCCGAGGGTGGCCGGGGCGACGCCCGCCCGGCGCAGCGCGTCGGAGATCAGCGCCGCCTGAGCGTTCGGGTTCGGCACCGTGTAGCCGGCCGTCCTGCCGCCCGCGTTCACCGACGAGGCGCGGATGACGCCCCAGATGTCATCACGGTCGGCGAGGGCCTGGTCCAGCGCCTTGAGCAGCACCGCGCCCACGCCCTCGCCGGGCACGAAGCCATCGGCGCCCTCGTCGAAGACC
>NZ_CDWRCM010000020.1:15547-19124 GCF_977927585.1 Frankia sp. CcWB2
TTGCACAGCCCATCCGGGGACAGCATGTTCAGCGCGCTCAGCGACACGTGGTGCGCCGGGTGCAGGACGAGGTTGACCCCTCCCGCGACGGCCATCCGGCACTCACCGCGCCGGATGCTCTCGCACGCCAGGTGCACAGCGGTCAGCAAGGAGGAGCAGGCACTGTCCACCGCGTAGCTGGGGCCGGACAGGTCGAGGAAGTACGACACCCGGTTGGCGATCGATCACCGCGACGAGTGCGCGCCCGCCAGCTCGCCGCTGTGCCACCTGGTCGCGCCCAGCTGCCCGTAGGTGCCGTACATGACGCCGACGAACACGCCGGTGGCCGGTTCGCGGGTGTGCTCGCCGAGGTAGCCGGTCTCCTCCAGCAGGTTCCACGCCGTCTCCAGGAACAGCCGCTCCTGGGGGTCGAGGAACGCCGCCTCACGGGCCAGGACCGAGAAGAACGCCGGGTCGAACCGGTCGACGTCCTCCAGGAAGGCGCCCCACAGGCTGGGAGAACGCTGCGGCGTGCCCGGCCGGGGGTCGTAGGTGGGCCGCCAGTCCCATCGCTCCCGCGGCACCTCGGTCACGCTCACCACACCCGCGGCGAGATTGCGCCAGAACGCCCGCACGTCCGGCGCGCCGGGGTATCGCCCGCTCACTCCGATCACGGCGATCCCCTCGGGCGCGGGGGACGAGACAGCGCCGCCGGATGCCGCACCGACCACCGTGGTAGCAGGTGCGGCGCCGGGCGCCGAACCGCCGCGCGGCGACGACCCGGGGCTGGTCGCCCCGGCCGTGCCCGGCGTCGCGAGCACGGCCGCCACCTTGTCGGGGCGTTCCCGGGTCAGGTGGTCGGCCAGGGCCGCAATGGTCTGTCGCTGGAACAGCAACGTCGCCGGCAGGTCACCGAGATCCCGTTCCAGCCGGGTGACGATCTGCTGGCTGATCAGCGAGTCCACGCCGAACTCGTCGAACGTGACGTCGTCGTCGAGGTCCTCCGCGCGGTGCCTGAGCACCTCGGCGAACACAGCGCGCACGTAGTCCCGAGCCGTCCGCCGCGCGTCCGCCACGACAGGGCGCCGCTGCCCGTAGGCCTCCGGCGCGTCGAGTCGGGCCCACCATCCCGGGGACGCCCTGACCACCAACGCCTGCGGCACGCGCGCGGTCAGCAGCGCGTCCAGCGCGGCCAGTCCCTCGGCCGGTTCGACGGACCCCACGCCGAGCGCCGCGAGCCGGGCCCGGTGCTCGGCGTCGGCGACCGCGCCGACACTGCCCCAGTACCCCCAGTCGACGCTCAGCACCGGGAAGTCGGCACGGACCGCGAGGGCGTAGGCGTCCTGGTAGGCGCTGCCCGCCGCGTAGGCGCTCTGTCCGGGGCTGTCGACCACGGCGGCGGCCGAGGAGAAGAACACCAGGAAGTCCAGCGGCTCGTCGCGCACCGCCTGGAACAGCGCGGCGGTGCTGGCCGCCTTGGGCGCCATGACCTCGCGGAAGGTGTCGTCGTCCAGGTTCGCGACGGTCCGGTCCCGCAGCACCATCGCGGCGTGGAACACCCCGGCGATCGGCCCGAGGCGGTCGCGTACCGAGGCCACGGCCGCGGCCACCGCGGCGGGGTCGGTGACGTCCGCGCGAAGGTACTCGACTCCCCGCGGCACCTCCACGTCGGCGCTGCGGCCGAGCCAGGCCACCCGCGCCGACGCGGTGCGCAGCAGGTGCCGGGTCAGCGCCCGGCCGATGCCGCCCGCGCCGCCCACCACCAGGTACACCCCGCCCGCCCGGAACGGCTGACCGGGCCCGGCCGCCACCGGGTGGAAGACCCGCACGTGACGTCGGCCGCTACGCCAGGCGACCACCCGGTCGGCGCCGGGCTCGGCCACGGCCCGAACGGCGTCGAACACGTCGAAGTCCAGCACGGACACCGACCAGTCCGGCCACTCCCCGGCTACCGAGCCCAGAAGCCCCAGCAGGGCCGCCTGGTCGGGGTCGGGCCCGTCCGGGTCGCCGGGCAGTGCGACCGCGCCGCTGGTGACCACACGCAGCGACAGCGGCCGCCCGCCGCGCCTGGCCCGGGCGAGGTCGCGCAGCACCGGGAACAGGGCCTCGGCGTTACGGCTGCGACCGTCCAGCCGGGGCGCGCCCGCCGCGTCGGCTACCACATAGAGCGCGTCGCAGTCCAGGTCGAACCGCTCCCCCGGACACGCCAGCCGGGCGTCGGGAAGGACGCGGGCCAGCGTGTCCGCGGTGTCCGCCAGGTCAGCCGGGTGCAGCACGACCGTCTTCCCGTGGCGCGGGGCGGCGCCGGGCGTGGGTGCCTCCCGCCACTGTGGCACGCGCACCAGCCCAGCCAGCGGATCGCGGTGAGGGCGCAGCAACAGGCCGCGCACCCGCACGCACACGACGTCGTCGAGATCGACGAGGTCGACGTCGAACATCCCGCCGCGCCGCCGGACGACCGAGCGGGCCGGACCGGAAACCGGGGCCAGCACGTCGATCTGATCGGCGACGAACGGCAACCACGGCCCCCCGGCGTCGGACACGAGCACCGCGGCTGTCTGGAGCGCGGCGTCGAGCAGCGCCGGGTGCACCGTCAACCCATCCGGGTTCGGCGGGGCGGCCAGCTCGCCGACCGCCGTGTCGCGGTCGTGGCGCACGGAGCGGACCAGCCGGAACGCCGGGCCGTAGGCCAGCCCGGCCGCGGCGAAGGCGGCGTAGAGGTCGGCACCCTCGCGCACGTCGGGCAGGGCGCGGGCGATCTCGTGCGCCTCCACTGCGGGCGTGGCGTCGGGGACCGCCCCGATCGCGCCACGCACGGCGGCGGGCTCACCCAGGCCCGCGTCGACGGTGAACTCGCCCTCGGACACCTCGACCCGAGCCCGCCGCGGTTCGTCCACGACGAAGGGCCGCAGCCAGCGCACGCCCCGCAGCCGCACCGGCAGGTCGTGCCCACCGCGCCGCACCGCGTCCACCACCAGCTCGACAGCCGCGGTACCGGGGAGCACCGGCCTGCCGGCCACCTGGTGATCGGCCACGATCCAGTGGTCGGGGGTCAGCTGACACGCCAGCGGACCGACCGCCGACCGCCGACTCCGACTCCGGCCCCGGCCCCGGCCCCGGCACTGGCACTGGCACTGATGACGGTGACGATGACGGTCGCGGCGCGGCTTCCTGCCTGGACGCCGCCGGGGCGGCCGTTTCTGGCGTGGACGTCGACACGGGCCAGTGCGACCGGCGCTCGAAGGGGTAGGTGGGCAGCGGGACGCGACGCCTGGCCGGCAGGTGCGCCGACCAGTCGACGTCCTCGCCGGCCGCGTACGACGCGGCCAGCCGGTGCAGCTCGTCCGACGGCGCACCGGTGGTCGCGCCCCGGTAGGAGCCGGGCGGCAGCTCGCCCGCACGCACAGCCGCGAGCGTGGCACGCAGCTCTTCGACGTCCGAGGCCACCACCGCGAGCCGCCGGCGCAGGTGCCTGCGCCCCACCGCGAGGGTGAACGCGACGTCCGCCAGGTCGAGCGGGGTGTCGAGCGGGGTGTCGAGCGCGGTCGTCAGATCCGCGACGCGCCGGTCCAGCGCCTCGCCCGTCCGGCCGGACAGG
>NZ_CDWRCM010000020.1:19370-24472 GCF_977927585.1 Frankia sp. CcWB2
CCACCACCGCCCGACCCCCGGCCCGGCGTTCCGGCACGTCCGGCGGGCTGGGCGCGGACTCCACGACGAGGTGACAGTTGGTGCCGCTGAACCCGAAACTGCTCACCGCCGCCACCCGCCGCCGCGCGGGCCACCGCTCGGCGTGGGCGGGCAACCGGAACGGACTGCCCACGAAGTCGATCTCCGGGTTGGGTGTGCGGAACCACGGTGCCGGGGGCAGCGTCGCGTGTTCCAGCGCCAGCACCACCTTGAGCAGGCTCGCGATGCCCGCCGCCATCGTGGTGTGTCCGATGGAGCCCTTCACCGAGCCGAGCACGCACCGGCCGGCCCGCCGGGGGTCGCGGCCGAACACCTGGTGCAACGCCTTGACCTCGATCGGGTCGCCCAACGTGGTGCCGGTGCCGTGCGCCTCGACGTAGTCGATGTCCTCGGCCGTCACGCCGGCCGCCTCGTGCACCGACCGGATCAGTTCGGCCTGCGCGTTCGCGCTGGGCGCGGTGATGCCGTTGGTGCGCCCGTCGCCGTTGACCCCGCCCGCGCGGATCACCGCCCGCACGTGGTCGCCGTCGCGCAGCGCCGCGTCCAACGGTTTGAGCAGCACGACGCCCACGCCCTCGCCGAGCACGATCCCGTCGGCGTCGGCGTCGGCGTCGAACGGCATGCTGCGCCCGGTCGGCGACAGCATGCCCGCGTTGCTGGTGCGGATGTGCAGGCGCGGCGTCGTCATGACCGCCACGCCGCCCGCGAGCGCGCTCTCGCACTCGCCGCGCCGGATGCTCTCGCACGCCAGGTGCACGGCCGTCAGCGAGGATGAGCACGCCGTGTCCACGGCCATCGTCGGGCCGCGCAGGTCAAGCAGGTAGGAGATGCGGGAGGGCAGGATCGACGGCGACAGCCCCAGGAAGGCGTGGGCGGTGTCGCGCTGCCCCGCCTCGGCGAGCACCTGGTCGTAGTCGCCCGCGCCGCACCCGACGAACACACCGCACCGGCCGGGCGCACGGTCGCCGCCGTAGCCCGCGTCCTCCAGGCACGTCCACGCCTCCTGGAGAAACAGCCGCTGCTGCGGCTCCATCGCCTCGGCCTCGACCGGGGACAGGGCGAAGAACGGCGCGTCGAACTCGTCGACCCGGTCCAGCATGGCCGCCCACCTGCTGTTCGTGCGGTCGGGCACCTGCTGGTCCGGGTCGAACCAGGGGTCGACGTCCCACCGGGAGGCGGGCACGTCGGTGATCGAACCGCGGCCCTCGACCACATTGCGCCAGAACGCCCTCACGTCGGGCGCGTCGGGAAACCGGCCGGCGATGCCGATCACGGCGATGTCGTCCGGTCGCGGGCCGGGTGCGGCCGCGGCGGTCTCCCGGCGTGCCGCCGGCACGGGGGTGAGCGTCACTCGGGTGTCGCCGCGCGGCTCGGGACCGATCGGCCCGCGCTCGCCACCCGCGTGGACCGCGAGTACCAGCGGCCGCGTCGCCCGTGCGACGGATGCCGTCGTCCGCCGCGCGAGCTGTTCCCGGGACGGCTGTTCGGCTTCCAGGGCCGGCGCGGACTCCTTCTCGGTGACCACCGGGTCGGTCTCGGGCGCCGCCGGCTCGCTGCTCGCCGAGGCGACCAGGCGCGCGCGGCCGGCAGCCGACGACACCACGGCTTCGGCCAGGGCATCGACCATCGGGTGGTCGTAGACCGCCGCCGCGTCCAGGTTCGTGCCGAACCGCGGGTTCAGCCCGCGCACCAGCTCGACCGCACCGATCGAGTCCAGGCCCATGTCGGCGAACGTCAGCGAACGGTCCACTTCGGACTCGTCGAGGTAGAGCACGGAGCACAGGGCCGCGACCACGGCGTCCCGCACCTCGTCGATCTCCGGCACCGCGGGTTCGAGCCCCACAGCAGGTGCGGGACGAGCGGCGCGCTCGACAACACGCTCGGCGGCAGGCCCGACGGCGGGTTCCGCGGCCACCCCGATCGTGCGGCTCGCGTGCTCGCGCACCCGCGCGGCCACCCCCTCGCCGACCAGATCGTCGTGCAGCCGAGCCTCCCGCCGGATGATCTCCGGCAGCTCGCCCAGCGCCCGTCCGGCCAGCTCGGCCTTGAGCGCCCGCACCGCGGGCTCCGGCTTCGCCGCGATCCCGTGCGCGAGGTCCAGCGCCACCGCCAGCACCTCCGCGCCGGGCACCACCCGCACCATCGCCCCGCGACGCGCCAGCTCAGCGCCGCTCAGCGAGCGGCCGGTCAGCATCAGCTCGGCGGCGACCGTCGGACCGAGCCGCCGCTCCAGGATGTAGGTCGCGCCCATGCCGGGTGTGATGCCGTAGTTCACGAAGGTCGCGCCGTAGGTGGCGTCCGCGGACATCACGACCACGTCGCCGTACAGGCCGAACGCGAGCCCGCCGCCCGCCGCGTGACCCTGCATCGCGGTCACCACGGGTCGGTCGCAGCGCAGCAGGCCTTTGTACAGGAACGACTGGTCGGTGAACCGGCTGCGGCCATTGGCCAGCTCCGCCAACTCCGCCAACTCCGCGCCCATACAGAACACCGGCCCGTCACCGGTCACCACGACCGCCCTGACCGCCGGATCGGCGGCGACCCGCGCGAACCGCTCGCTCAGCAGCCGCACCTGCTCCGCGTCGAAGGTCGGGGACAGCAGCCGGACCAGCGCCACACCGCTGTCCAGCACGCGCAGATCCACGCCGTGCCTGGACGAGCTCCGCGGACGAGCGCCGACGTCACGAGGCTCCGGCTCGCCCCGAACCGACTCGACGCGAACCGGCTCAGACCCGACCGGCTCGGGCTCGGTCGTGGCCCGCTCCATCCCGATCCGTTCGACGCCGGTCGCGGCCTGCCAGCCGCCCACCCAGCATCGCTCCTCGCGGAGCGGGTGCCCCGGCAGCGACACCCGCCTCGGCCGGGCCGGACCGGTCGGCGCCGCGCAACGCGCCCAGTCGACCTCCGCGCCCGCCACCCAGGCACGCGCCACCTCGTCCAGGCGCCCCGCGTCGTACGCCGCGACCAGGTCGCCGCGCTTCCCCGACCCCGCGGTGCCGTGGTGTTCCCCCGGTTCCGGCTCGGCGCCGCGCGCCACCCGGTCCAGGGTCGCCCGCAGCGCGGCCACGCTGTCGACCACCACCGCGAACCGCCGCCGCATCGGCTCCCGACCGACCCGCGACATGTACGCCACATCGTCCAGCCGGGGCGTCGCGCCGGCGACCACCAGCCCGTCCACAGTCGTCCAGGGATCAGGGTCGCCGTCGAGCTCCCGGCGCAGCGCGGCGAGACCGGCCGCGTCGAAGCCGAGGTCCGCCAACGCCTCCGCACCCGACAGTGCCGACTCCGGCACTCCCAGGTGGGCGGCGACAACCTCGCGACCGCCGCGGACCGCCGTGCCGGGCTCGAGGTACGAGCGGATGGCCCGCGCCTGCTCCCGCAGCGCCTCCTCGTCCTTGGCGGACAGCACGAACAACGCGGGTCCGGGGAAAGGCGCGGCGCGCTCCACCTCGGGCGCCTCCTCGACCACGATGTGCGCGTTCGACCCGCCCGCGCCGAAGGCGGAGACGCCAGCCGTCCGCCGCCCGCCCTGGGGACGTGGCCAGTCGCGGACCTCCCGCTGTACCGCGAACGGCGAGCCCGCGAAGTCGAGCTGTGGGTTGAGCTCCGCCGCGTGCAGCGACGGCACCAGCACGCGGTGCCTCAGCTGCCCGATCATCTTGGTCAATGCGGCGATGCCGGCGGCGCTCTCCAGGTGGCCGATGTTGGACTTCACCGACCCGATCGCGCACCGCGGCGGCCCGGCCACGCCCTTCGAAGGCACGCCGCAGGCCTTCCAGTTCGATCGGGTCGCCCAGGGAGGTGCCGGTACCGTGCGCCTCGACGTAGCCGACGTGACGCGGGTCGACACCGGACGCGCGCACCGCGTCACGAACCAGCTCCGCCTGCGCGGTCGGGCTGGGCACGGTGAAACCGCTGGTGCGCCCGCTGTGGTTGATCCGGGTGCCCTTGACCACGGCGAGCACGCGATCACCGTCGCCCAGCGCCGCGCGCAACGGTTTGAGCAGCACCGCGCCCACACCCTCACCGGGCACGTACCCGTCGCCACCCGCACCGAAGGCCCGGCAGCGCCCGTCGCTGGACAGCCACTGCCCGTGGGCGAGTTGCAGGTACTTCTGCGGGTGCACCATCAGATTCACCCCGCCGGCGACGGCCAGGCCGCTCTCACCGCGCCGGATGCTCTCGCACGCCAGGTGCACGGCGGTCAACGACGACGAGCAGGCCGTGTCGACCGCCATGCTCGGGCCGTCGAGGTCGAAGGTGTAGGAGACGCGGTTGGCGACCGAGGCGTGCAGCGCGGTGGGCGCCACGCCGTCCTGGTCGGTCACGAACTGGTAGTGGTTCCACATCACGCCGACGAACACGCCGACCCGCCGCCCGCGCAGCGCCGAGGGCGGGTAGTCGGCGTCCTCCAGTGCCTGCCACGCCGTCGTCAGGAACAGGCGCTCCTGCGGGTCCATCCGCTCGGCCTCGCGGCGGGAGATGCCGAAGAACGCGCGGTCGAACTGGTCCGCGCCGTCGACGAACCCGCCCTAGCGACCATAGGTGCGGCCCGCGCGACCGCGTTCGGGGTCGAAGATCGCCGCGTGGTCCCAGCGGTCGGCGGGCACCTCGGTGACGCTGTCGCGACCGGCCACGAGGTTGCGCCAGAACTCCTCCTCGTCGGCCGCGCCCGGATAGCGGCCCGCGAGACCGACGACCGCGATGTCGTCGACGACCGCGAGGCCGTCCTCGTCCGGCGCACGTTCCCGCGCCGTGGCCGGCGGCGGTTCCGCCGCCATGCCGTCACCCGTTCCCGCACGGTGGCGGGCGACGGATCCGCGGGCGTGGCCGGCACCAGGAGTCGCGTCAGGGCCGGTGCCCGCAGCGGCTGCTCCGAATGTGCGGCGACCAGTACCGGGCCGTCGCCGAACGCGCGGTCGAGCAGGTCGAGCGCCGCGTCCGCGGGCATCGGATGAAGCCCGTCCGCCGCCGCGCGGGCCAGTGCCTCGGCGGTGGTCCGCATCCCGCCCTCGGACCAGTACGGCCAGGCGATGGCCACGGCGTCGCCTCGGGCCGCGGCG
>NZ_CDWRCM010000020.1:24759-26324 GCF_977927585.1 Frankia sp. CcWB2
AGGAGTTGAGGAAGGCGTTTCCGAAGGCGTAGTCGGCCTGACCAGGGCTCGGGATCATCGACGAGAGCGAGGAGAACAGCACCATCCTCGGCCGCAGGTCGGCCGTAGCCGCGTCGAGATGGAGCGTTCCGGTGACCTTCGTCGCCAGGACCGCCGCGCTGTCGGCGAAGCGCTTGCGGAAGTGCAGCCCGTCGCGCACCACACCCGCGCAGTGGAAGACGGCGTCGATCGTGCCGAACCGGTCGCGGGCGTGGGCGACGAGAGCGGCCACGTCGGCCTGGGCGGTCACGTCGGCACGCAGGTACACGGTCTCGGAACCGAGGGCCCGGCACCGCTCGACCAGTGCTTCCGGCACGGGACCGCGCCCGCTGAGCACCAGCCGGGCTTGGTACCGCCGGGCCAGGTGCTCGGCGACCAGCGCGCCGATACCACCCGTCGCGCCGGTCACCAGGCACGCGGCGCCCAGGGTGAGCGGGGTGCCGGCCGGGGCACCGGGCGCCAGCCGGCGCGCGAACCGCCCGCCCGCGTGGCGGAGGTCTGTGTCCTCGCCCCCGTCACGCAGTTCGGCGAGCACCGCCTCGCCCACGTCGCCCGCCTGGTCCACGCCGACCGCGCGGCACCGCAACCACGGCGTCTCGGCCGTGACAGTGTGCGCGAAGGCGGCGGCCGCCGCCGCGCCCGGCTCGTCTCGGTTGTCCATGACGCGGTGCACGAACAGGACTCGACGCTCTCGGCGACCGCCGTGCTCCGCCAGCGCCGCGGCCACCGCGGCGCAGGTGGCGAAGGCGTCGAGGGGGTCCGGCGGCAGGCCCACGACGACCGACGTGAGGTCGTCCTCTCCGACGAGCGCGCCGACGACCGCGTCACGGTCTGGCGGGACCCGCACGACGCGGCCACGCCCGGCCAACGCGACGGCGATGTCGTCCTGGACCGCCACCAGGAGGATGGTCCCGACGTCGGCACGATCAGACCGGCTCGGGGCCGCCGTCCACGTCGGACGGAACACCTGAAGGCAGGCGACCACCGCGTCGGCGGGCCCGGACGTCGCGGGCGGCGATGTGTCCGTCGGCCAGGTAGCCGTCGGCCGGGTAGCCGGCAGCCCGACAACCGGCAGCGCTGTGTCCGTCGGCCCGGCCGGAGACGGGGGAAGCGTGATCGAGTAGTGCTCGCCCAGGTGCGCGGCGAGGCTGTCGACCGTGCTGTGCTCGAACAGCAGGGTCGGGTACAGCCTCGCCCCGACCAGGGTCTCCAGATCGGCGCTGAGCTGGAGCATCTCCGTGGAGTCCAACCCGAGTTCGTGGAACCCGGTCCGGGTGTCCACTCCGGACGCCTCCCGGCCCAGCCGGGCCGCGACAACCCCCCGCAGGTACGCCACCAGGTCCGGCCCGGTCAACGCCACCGCCCCGGCTTCCTCGACCAGCTTCCTGATCAGCCCCGCGTGCCGCACCCGTTTGCACGTCAGACCCTACAGCCGCGCCACCGGGCGGCCGCTGTCCTCGTAGAGCTCGACATCGTTGCGCATGACCTCGCCCGACTCCGGGACCGTCTCCACCGCTGGCACCCGC
>NZ_CDWRCM010000020.1:26581-32243 GCF_977927585.1 Frankia sp. CcWB2
CCCACACAGGACCGCGTAGCGGTCGGAAGGAGCGGAAGCTGTCGATGTAGACGGGGATGAACGGGTCGCCGCCGGGCGGTGGAACCTGGCCGAACGCCACCAGCGTGGCCGCGTCGAGCTTCGCCGGGTGCAGGTGGAACCCCTCGTCGCCCTGGTCCTCCGGGTGCAGGTCGAGCCGGGCCAGCAGGCCGCCGTCGAGCAGGTGGACGGGCCCGAACGCCTTCATCGGCCGACCGTGCTCGATGCCCTCGCCGGCGAGCCTGCCGGTACAGCTCCTCCATGTCCTTGTGCCGCGAGGAGCGCAGCACCAGCGCCCGCGGGTCGATCGGCGCGGGTGGCGGCCCGTCATCGTCGACCAGGGAGCCGGTGAAATGGGGCAGCCACTCGCTGCCGCCGACGGGTCGGCTCTGCGCCGACACCGCGCGTACCCCACCCGACGGCGGCGCGACGAGCACGCGGACCTCGAGGGCCGAACCGGGGCGCGCGGCGATCGGCGTGGTGAACAGCACCTCGCGCAACGACGTCCGCGCGGGGTCGAGGCCGCGCCCGCTCAGCACACGGCAGACCACGTCCAGGAAGACCGCGCCGGGCATGACCGGGACGCCGTGGACGCTGTGGTTCCGCAGCACCATGTCGTCGTCGCCCAGGGAGAAGCGGCACTCGATCCGGTCGTCCTTCATGAATGAGCCTTTTCCATCGTCGACTCCGACCTTCACTCAGGCCCTGGCCGATGCGAGCCGACGGCCGGCTTCACCGAAAAGGAGCATCCGATCGACTTTTCCATGCGCGTTCAACGGCGGTTCCGGCTGCCACCACACGTGCCTGGGCAGCATGTGGCCGGGAAGCACGTCTGCCAGCGCGCGGGCCACGGCCACCAGGTCGGGCTCGCGGCCGCCGAGCAGGTAGGCCACCAGGACCTGCCCGGCGCCGCCAGGCACCGTCAGCGCCACCACGTCCACGCCGGCGACCCGGGCCAGCGCGGCCTCGACCTCGCCCAGCTCGACGCGGTAGCCGTTGATCTTCACCTGGTTGTCCTCGCGGCCCAGGTGCACCAGTGCGCCGTCCGCGCGCACCCGGATCCGGTCGCCGGTCCGGTACCAGCGTCGGCCGTCGCGCTCCACGACCCGCCCGGCGTCGTCGGCCGGGTCGAGGTAGCCCGCGAACACCTGAGGCCCGTCGACCAGCAGCGACCCGACCTGGGCGCCCGCGCGCCCGGCCTCGTCCACGACCAGCAGCGATGTGCCCTCGTTGGGCCAGCCGATGGGCACGGTGCCCACGTCGCCGTTGTCCGGGTGCCACCGGTAGGCGGTGCACGCCATGCTGGCCTCGGTCGGCCCGTACAGGTTGTCGACAACCCCGTCGCCCATCGCCTGGTACCAGTAGCGGGCGGCGTCCACCGGCAGCTGCTCGCCGGCGAACGCCGAGTGGCGCAGCCCGCCGAGGCTGCCGGCACACAGCGCGTCACGCAGCCGCAGCGCCCGGACCAGGCTGGGAGTGCTGTGCCACACGGTCAGGCCGTACTCGCGCACCCAGCGGACCGGGTCGAGCGCCTGCAGCCGCGACAGCACGCACACGCACGCCCCGGTCGCCCACGCCGGGAACAGGTCGCACAGCGCGAGGTCGAACGTGGTCTCGTGGATCTGGCTGAACCGGTCGTCCGGGCCCACGTCGTAGCGGGGCAGGCTCACCTCGATGAACGTGGAGATGTTGCGGTGGGTGATCGGCACGCCCTTCGGCACCCCGGTCGACCCGGAGGTGAACAGCACGTAGGCCAGCTCGTCGGGCGACCGGTCCGGGCGCACGAAGTCCGCGTCCTCGACCACGGTCGGTACGGCCACACCCCGCGGCACCACATCCCGCGGCACCACGACCGGCGAGCTGGGCGACAGCAGCGCCGCCAGCGAGGCGCCCGCCACCAGCTCCGCCGCCTGCGCCGCGCCGGCCGGGTCGACGATCAGGGCCTCGCAGCCGGCGGCCCGCAGCACCGCGGCGTTGCGGCGCACCGGGTTCTCCGGGTTCAGCGGCACCACCGCCGCGCCCGCGTAGAGCGCGGCCAGGAAACCGATGTACGCCTCCGGCGGCGTGGTCGCGGCCCACGCCGCGGCACCGCGGTCCACCTCGGCATAGGTCCAGAAACGGTCCAGCACGCGCAGCGCCGGCCCGTCACGATTGCGGCGCAGGCCGTCGCGGAACCAGTCGTCCAGCAGCCTGGTCGAGCCCTGGTGCGCCAGGTCGTCGGATCTGGTCACCGGCGCGCGGCCCGCACGGCGTCCCACAACGTGCCCGCCGTGGCGAAGGTGGCGGGCACCAGGGCCGGGGCCGGGAAACTGAAGCCGTAGGAGGTCTCCAGGGCGGCGGCCAGTCCCACCATCGCCATCGAGTCCATGCCGTGCGCCGGCAGCGGCGTCCCCAGTTCCAGCGGGGCCTCCGGCGGATACTCGGCCAACGCCGACCGCACCAGTCTGTCGAAGGTGTCGTCCCACGAACCGTTCACGGCGCGTGACGCTAATCATGCGACCGCGACCGTGCTGCGCACTCTTGAGCAGCACCGGCGTCGCCGCGGCGGCCACGATGCGACCGCCGAAGAGGAGGAGCCGTTGCCCCGCGTACTGATCGTCGGCGCCTCGCCCGTGCTCGCGGGCCATATCGCCGCTCGCCGCCTGTCCGACGCGGACGTGCGGCTGGTGGCGCTGGCGGGATCGGCGAGCGCGCTGCGCGAGTTCGTCCTGAACCTCGACACGTCCGCCGCCGCCCGCCGGAGGGCGTTCGAGCGCGAGGTGGCCGACCCCCGCGGGCTGCCCGACGTGCTCGCCGACGCTCACGCCGACGAGGTGTGGTGGGTGGCGCTTCGACCGCGGCCAACCGCGGTCCGGGCCGTGCTGCGGGCGCTGCGCGGCCTGGGCGCGACCCGACTGGTGCACGTGGGCCCGACCGGGCACGCGACGCTGGAGCGTGAGGTCGTGGAAGGCGCGCTCGCCGCGGGCGTGGCCTGGCGGGTGGTACGGGTGCCGCCCGTGGTGGACGAGCGGGCGGTCGCGCTCGGCGAGACACCGCCGGGTCCCCACCACCTGTTCGACGCGGTCCACTCGGTGGTGGCCGAGGTGACGGACCGGCTGCCCGACTACTTCCGCGACTATCCGCTGCGACTGCCCGACCGCGGCACCGGGCTGGTGTTCGCCCGCGCCCGCGATGTCGCCGGCCAGGCCGTCGCGCCCGGCGAGGGCGTCCACACCCTCGCGCTCCCGGCCCCGACCCCGCTGGCCGACCTGCTGCCGGTGATCTCGTCCTGCTACGGCGTGACGTGCACCGCGATCGGCCCGCCGACCGACGTGGACCGCCTGCTGGCGCTGCGGCTCGACGGGCTGGCCACCGTCCCCGTCCCCGCCCGCGGCCCCGGCCCCGGCCCGTGGCCGTCCCACGAGCTGCGGGAGCTGACCGAGGGCGTGCGCAAGGCGCAGGACGAGCAGCTGGACGCGGCCCGCGAACGCGCCGCCCGGCCCGAGCGATGGCTGAGCACCACCGTGGTCGAGCGCGACGCCGACCCGCTGACCGTGTCCCGAGCGGGCGAGGACGGACCGACGCTGGTCGTGGTGAACGCCCTCGGTCAGGGCACCGGGATGCTGACCCGCCTGCTGGACCGGCTGGGCGAGCGCCACCGCGTGGTGACGTGGCGGGTGCTCGGTGTCGAGCCGGGCGATCGGCCGCGCGACCTGGTCGGCCAGCTCGATGACCTGGCAGACGTGGTGGCGTGGACCGGCGCGGACCGGGTGCACCTGGTGGGCTGGTGCGCCGGCGCCAAGGTCGCCGCGGCCTTCCAGCGGCGCCACCCCGGCCCGGTGGCCTCGCTGGTGTTCCTCAACGCGACGTTCAAGCAGGACGGCCGCTGGGACGACCTGGACGTCGGCTACGAGCGCAACCTCGACCGCGTGGTCCGCTCCGTGTGTGAGAACCCCGACCTGGCTGCTCGGCTGATCGCCCTGTTCAGCGGCTCCGGTCCCGCGTCGGGCACATCGCCGCTGGACGTGCTCAGCCCCGCTCTGCGCGACGAGGTGCTGCGGCCGTTCCGCACCTCCGAGGCCCTGGTCCGGTACGCGCGGCAGCTGCGTGAGCTGTGGGCGTTCGATACCGGCGCCGACGCGCCGCGGGTCGACGTCGACGTGCTGTTCATCGGGGCCGACCGGGACACCGTGTCGTCGCCGCGGCGGGCCCTGCTGGCCGCCGGGCTGTTTCCCCGTGCCCGCTACGCCGAGGTGGCGTTGGCCGGACACTACGTGCCGCACGACCGGGCGCGCCTGGTCGCCGGGCTGATCTCCGATTTCGTGCGCGACCCCGGCACGCCGACCGCCGACCACGGCGAGGTGCGGTGGCTGACCACCAGGTCCGAGGAGGCAGGATGACCGAGTCGAAGGCGTTCGACCGGGTGGCCGACGACTACGACCGGATGCGCGGTGGCCTGGAACGCGGCCGCCAGTCGGCGGCGAGCCTGGTCGGCGACCTGGCGCCCGGCAGCGTGCTGGAGGTCGGGGCCGGCACCGGCATCGTCGCCAGGGGCCTGGCCGAGCTGGGCGCGCAGGTGTTCGGCGTCGACCTGTCGCTGCCGATGCTGACCCGCGCACGGGACCGACTGGACCGCCGGGTCGCGTGCGCCGACGCGTTGGCGCTGCCGTTCGCCGACGGGATGTTCGCGAACGTCGTGGTCGTGTATGTGCTGCACCTGGTGTCGGACATGGCAGCGGCGCTCCGGGAGGCTGCGCGCGTGCTGGCGCCGGACGGGCGGCTGCTGGCCGTGCACGGCAGCCCGGCGGCCCCACCGGACGAGCTGACCCGGGCTCTGGACCGCCTGGCCGTGCTCCAGCCGCCGCGCCCGGACGAGCCGGAGCCCCTGGCGGAGACGGCCGCCGCCGTGGGCCTGCGCGTGGTCAGGCACGACTTCACGCCGGACTACCGGCGGGCCACGTCGCCGCGGCAGCCCGCGGAGAGCATCGAGCGGCGGCTGCCGCCGTCGCTGTGGAACGTGGACGACGAGACGTGGCAGCGAGTGGTCGAACCGGTGCTCGCGGACCTGCGGGCAGTGCCCGACGTCGACCGCCCCCGTGAGCAGATGTGGTCCGCGCACCGGACCGTGCTCGCCAAGGACTGAGCGCGCGGGACTCGACGCGCCCGAGACGCCGGAGGCTGTGGTCGCGCGCCCGGCGCGACCACAGCCGTCGCCGTCAGCGGGCGACCAGTTCGAACGCGATCGCGGGCACGCCGCCGAACCGCTGCCCCGTCGCGGTGACCATCCCCAGCAACGGGCCGCGCACGTCGGTCACCCCCAACGCGTCGAGGTAGCTGCGGTGTTCCCGCAGCGACGCCTCGGCCTTGTCGAGCACCGAGGTGACGTCCACCGCGTGGGTCGGCTGCGGCGAGTTCGACATGGCCACGTGCCGCACGCCGTTCCACGGTTCGCCGGGCAGATCGGAGAAGATCCACCGGTTGCCGGCGTCGCCCACCGCGTCCAGGAGCGCCCGGCCCGCGTTGCGGTGATCCGGGGAGTTCCACCGCCCGCTGGAGGAGCGGTCATGGTGGCAGAAGCCCACCACGAGCTCGGGCCGGAACTCTGTCTCTTATACACATCTGACGCTGCCGACGAATTAGACGGCGTAGATCTCGGTGGCCCCCG
>NZ_CDWRCM010000021.1:0-1690 GCF_977927585.1 Frankia sp. CcWB2
CCGTCCAGAAATGGATCTTCCCGAGCCGGTCGTTCATCATCCGGCCCGTGACCTTCGGGAACCAGAAGTAGGTGCCGGCGTAGGCGGCGAACACCACGGTCCCGAAGATGACGTAGTGGAAGTGACCGACGACGAAGTAGCTGTCGCTGACATGGAAGTCGATCGGCGGGCTGGCCAGCAGCACCCCGGTCAGGCCACCGAACAGGAAGGTCACTAGGAAGCCGACGCAGAACAGCATCGGCGTCTCGAAGGTGAGCTGCCCGCGCCACATCGTGCCGATCCAGTTGAAGAACTTCATCCCGGTCGGCACCGCGATGAGGAAGGACAGGAAGGCGAAGAAGGGCAGCAGCACCGCGCCGGTGACGAACATGTGGTGCGCCCACACCGCGACGGACAGGGCGGCGATGCCGATGGTGGCGAAGACCAGACCCTTGTAGCCGAACAGCGGCTTGCGGGAGAAGACCGGCAGAATCTCGCTGACGACGCCGAAGAACGGCAGGGCGAGGATGTAGACCTCGGGGTGGCCGAAGAACCAGAACAGGTGCTGCCAGAGCAGCGCGCCGCCGTTGGCGGCGTCGAACACGTGCGCGCCGAAGCGCCGGTCGGCCTCCAGGGCGAGCAGCGCCGCGGCGAGCACGGGGAAGGCGACCAGCACGAGGATCGAGGTCACCAGGAAGTTCCAGCAGAAGATCGGCAGCCGGAACATCGTCATGCCCGGGGCCCGCATCGTCAGGATCGTCGTGATCATGTTGACGGCGCCGAGGATGGTGCCCAGACCAGACACCGTCAGCCCCAGGATCCACAGGTCCGACCCGGCCCCCGGCGAGTACACCCCGTTGTTCAGCGGCGAGTAGGCGAACCAGCCGAAGGACGCCGACCCGTTCGGGGTCAGGAACCCGAAGATCACCGTCAGGCTGCCGAACAGGAAGAACCAGTAGGACAGCGCGTTCAGCCGCGGGAACGCCACGTCCGGCGCGCCGATCTGCAGCGGCACTAGGAAGTTCCCGAACGCGAAGGCGATCGGGGTCGCGAACATGAGCAGCATCAGCGTGCCGTGCATCGTGAACAGCTGGTTGTACTGCTCGTTGGAGAAGTGCTGCAGCCCCGGGCGGGCCAGCTCCGCCCGGATCATGATGGCCATGAGGCCGGCGACGATGAAGAACACGAACGACGTGACGAAGTACATGACGGCGATGTCCTTGTGGGACGTCGTCCGCAGATAGCCGAGCAGGTTCGTCCGCCGGGGGATGTGGGGGGCCGGGGAGTCGGCGTGCCCGACACCCGGTTCTTGTACGAGGGTCACTGTCCACTCCCGGTGGTTGCGGTGGTGGCGGCGGTCCCGGTCGTCGACGCGGCCGGCGTCGCCGAGATCACCGCGTTCTCCCGGTCCGCGATGAACGTGTCGTACTCGGCCTGCGGCACGACCTTCACATAGAAGTTCATCCGGTCGTGGTCCGTCCCGCACAGTTCGGCGCATCGACCGATGAAGGTGCCGGTCTTCGTGACGGTCAGTTCGAACTGGTTCACCCGGCCGGGGATGACGTCCCGCTTGAACAGGAACTCCGGCACCCAGAACGAGTGGATGACGTCCGGCGAGCTCTCCACGAAACGGATCGAGCGGTTCTGCGGCAGCACGAGCACCGCCGGCTCACCGGGGCGACCGGTGACCTCGATCGGGTTGGCACCCTGC
>NZ_CDWRCM010000021.1:1783-5287 GCF_977927585.1 Frankia sp. CcWB2
CCGGATCCGGTGTCGAGGTACTTGAACTGCCAGTTCCACCGGAAGGCGATCACGTCGACGGTGACGTCGGGCTTCGACGAAAGCTTGGTGACCTCGGTCTCGTCCCGGGCCGTGTAGAAGAACAGCCCGGCCACGATCACCACCGGCACGACGGTGTAGAGCACCTCGACCGGCAGGTTGTAGCGCACCTGGCGGGGAAGTACGTCGCTGCGTTTCCGGAAGGCGATGACCGCGTAAAAGATCATTCCCCAGACGAGCACACCGACGGCGAGCGCCGCGATCGCCGAACCCTGCCAGATGTTGAGAAGGCGCGGCGTGTGGTTCGTCACGCCCTCGGGATAGCCGAATGTGGGCCTGTCGCAGGCGGTCGCCATGATCCCCACGACAGCGAGCGCGGCACTGAGACGCAGGACACGCCGAAGCGGCCGGATGTGCCGCGTCCCGTGCACGCCGACCGCGGACACCGCGGCTGCGCGTGTGTCGGAGCCAGCCGGCGTCGTCGGCGTGTCCTCGACATCCGCGAGCGACGGCCGGGTCCGACCGAAGGATCTCCTCACCAGGTCCTGCCTCCCACGACGAGCGGGCCGCGGCCGCGGGGGCGGACAGCGTTCGTCCCCGCGCGCGAGACCCCCTGGAAACGCCATGTCGCCCCGCCGATCCAACCGGACGACATGCTGTCTTCGACACGCTGTAGATGGTGCGGCAGCAGCGTATCTCAGCGGCCGCGAACCTTCTCGCCTCAGGCCCCCGTCAGCGCCTGTGACGCACGCCCCTCCCGGCCGTTCACGGCGTACCGTTTCACAGGTGCCGGCCTATCTCGACCACGCGTCGACCACGCCGCTGCACCCTGCCGCGCGCGAGACTCTGCTAGTGGCCCTTCAGGATGGCTGGGCCGACCCGGCACGGTTGTATCGGGAGGGCCGCCGGGCGCGCATGCTGCTCGACGCGGCGCGCGAGACCGTCGCGAGCGTACTCGGGGCTCGGCCGGACGAGATCAGTTTTCCCGCGAGCGGGTCGGCGGCGGCGCATCTGGCCCTGCTGGGCACGGCGGCGGCCCGGCGGCGCGCGGGTGACGTCGTCATGGTCAGCGCGGTCGAGCACTCCAGCGTCCTGCACGCTGCGCAGCGGCACGAACAGGCCGGTGGACGGGTCGTCAGGGTCGGTGTGGATCATCTTGGCCGGATCGACCCCGCCGGCTTCACCCCCGTCGCCGGTACCGCCGTCGCCAGCCTCCAGCACGCCAACCATGAGGTCGGGACCATCCAGCCGGTCGCCGAGGTCGCCGAACGGATGCGCGCCGCCGGGGTGCCGCTGCACACCGATGCCGCCGTGACAGTCGGCCACATCCCCGTCGACCTGGCCGACCTCGGGGTGGATCTGCTCACCGCGAGTGCCCACAAGTTCGGCGGACCACCCGGGGTGGGCGTTCTCGCCGTGCGCACCGGGACCCGCTGGCGCAGTCCCGGTCCCGTCGACGAGCGGGAGGGCGGTCGGGTTGCGGGCTATCCGAACGTCCCCGCCGTCGCCGCCGCCGCCACGGCGCTGAGCGCCCGGGCGGGTGAACTCGCCGCGGAGGCGCCCCGGCTCGCCGGCTACGTGGCCGAGCTGCGCCGCCGGCTGCCCGAACTCGTCGACGGCGTGGAACTACTCGGCGACCCGGACCGGGCAGCGACGGTTCCGCACATCAGCGCGTTCTCCTGCCTCTACGTCGAGGGCGAGGCACTGCTGACCGAGCTCGACCGGGCCGGAATCGCCGTGAGCTCCGGGTCGAGCTGCACATCCGACACCCTGGCCCCGAGCCATGTCCTGGTCGCCATGGGCGCGTTGACGCACGGCAACCTGCGGATCTCCTTCGGCCGCGAGTCGACCCGGGCCGACCTCGACGCCCTGCTGACGGCGCTGCCCGCGGCCGTGCGCGCCGTGCGGGACCGGCTGGACGCCGCCGGGCTTTGACGCCGACAATCCGATGACGGAACAGCCGCACACGGTCGACTCGCGAGGACGGCGCTGCCCGCTGCCGATCATCGATCTGGCCCGCGCCTTCGGCGGGATTCCGGTGACCGGCACCATCACGCTCTGGGCCGACGATCCCGCCGCCGGCGCGGACGTCGTGGCCTGGTGCCGGCTGCGGGGTCAGGAGCTGGTGGGCGTCTCCCCGCTCCCGGAGGGCGGGGAGGCGTTCGTCATCCGGCGGCTTGTATAATCTTCCGGCTCAGATTGTCGGCAGATGCTCGGCGATCTCGGCGGCGGCGTCGGAACCGTAGGCCTCGGTGAGACGCTTAAGCACCTCCGACGGCTCCACCGTGTACTCCTGGGTGCCGATCGTCTCCAGGACCAGGGTGGCGAGCAGGGAGCCGACCTGGGCGGAGCGTTCGAGCGAGAGGTCCCAGGACCGGCCGGCGAAGAACCCAGCCCGGAAGGCGTCCCCGACTCCGGTGGGATCCGGGGTGGCGCGGGCGGGAACGACCGGGACCCGGATGGGGTCGCTCTCCGGGGCCTCGATGACCGCACCATCCTTGCCGTGCGTGGTCACCCGGACGCCGACCCTGGCCAGGATCTCCTCGTCCGACCAGCCGGTCTTGCTGGCGAGCAGCGCCTTCTCGTACTCGTTACAGAACAGGTAGGCCGCACCGACGACGAGCTCGCGGATCTGCGGGCCCTCCATGATCGCGAGCTGCTGGGAGATGTCCGCCGCGAACGGATATCCCCGCTGTCGGCACTCCTCGCTGTGGCGCAGCATCGCCCCGGGGTCGTTGGGGCTGACGATCACCATGTCCAGGCCGCCGAACCGCTCGGCGATCGGCCTCAGCTCGATGTCGGCGGCCTCACTCATCGCACCCGGGTAGAAGGACGCGATCTGGTTGAGGTCCTCGTCGGTGGTGCAGACGAACCGCGCGGTGTGCGCGATCTCGCTGACCCGCACGGAGGCGGTGTCCACACCGTGCCGGTCGAGCCAGGAACGGTAGTCGGCGAAGTCCTCGCCGACCGCGCCGACGAGGATCGGGCGCAGGCCCAGCCGGCCCAGGCCGAAGGCGATGTTGGCCGCCACTCCGCCCCGCCGGATCACGAGCTCGTCGACGAGGAAGGACAGCGAGACCCGCTCAAGCTGGTCGGCGAGCAACTGCTCGGCGAACCTTCCAGGAAAGCGCATGAGGTGGTCGGAGGCGATGGAACCAGTCACGGCGATACGCACGATCAAGGAGCTTACCGGCCTGCCCCGAAGCCCGGAACCACCGGCTCGCGCTGGTTCACACGCGTCATTACGGAGGCGTCAGATCGCGGTGTCCCGTGATTCCGGCGGCCCGCAGGCAATGGACCCGCAGGCAATGGAAACGACGGATACCGACACAAGCGGATACCGACACAACACATGCGGGAGAGCCCGGTCCGACGAACAAAGGTCGGACCGGGCTCTCCCGAACGTTCCGGTCTGATCAACCGGTCACCGAACCGCGCCCCGGGGCTCGCGCCGAGACGCGGCCCGAGCAGGAGGTGCGGCCCGGT
>NZ_CDWRCM010000021.1:5674-6251 GCF_977927585.1 Frankia sp. CcWB2
GCTCAGCGCATCAGTGGAACGAGTCGCCGCAGGCGCAGGAACCCTGGGCGTTCGGGTTATCGATGGTGAAACCCTGCTTCTCGATCGTGTCGACGAAGTCGATCGTCGCCCCGCCGAGGTACGGGGCACTCATCCGGTCCACCGCCACCTTGACACCGGAGAAGTCGAGGACGGTGTCGCCGTCGAGGGACCGCTCGTCGAAGAACAGCTGGTAGCGCATGCCCGAGCAGCCTCCGGGCTGCACCGCGATACGCAGCTTGAGGTCATCCCGACCCTCCTGCTCAAGCAGGGTCTTCACCTTGCCTGCGGCGGTGTCGGTGAGGACGACGCTCGAGGACTGCGTCGCGGGTGCGGTGGTGTCCTGAACGGTCATAGGGACTACTCCTGCCCTTGGTGGACGTGCCTGGCAAGCCAGGCCACTAGTTCCGGTTGACTTGTACGCAGGGCGCCGCCGACCATCCGGCGCACACCCCCCCGGGCACGGCACTGCCACTGTGCCGACATCCATGCCCAACACCGTCGGCCGGGATCCGCTTCCTATGGTAGCGATGCCGGCGCGGGCCAACCACGTCGAGAT
>NZ_CDWRCM010000021.1:6549-30098 GCF_977927585.1 Frankia sp. CcWB2
TTGGAGACGGTGGTCACTCCCGTTCACGTTAGTGACCTTCGTCTGGCCGCCAGCTGACCACGAAGAGCTCGGCATACGATGGCGCCGGGAGTTAGAGTCTCATCGACCATTCGTGGACGGGTCCGGCGGGATCGTTCGATCGGCCGCCGCGGACGACGAGGCGGCCAGGCCGAGGGCCGGTCGACCGGAGGAGTGCCATGACCACCAACCCGGCCCTGCGGCGCGACCCGATCCCTGCTCGCGGCCCGGCCCTCGACCGGGTCGGTGTGACTCCGTCACCGCTGGCCCTGCTGCTACTCGGACGCCAGGCCGACCCGGCCAGCGAGCGTGGCGTGGACTGTCCGGGTGAACTCCCCCCGGCGGCCGATCCGACCCTCACAGCCCGCGCCGCGGCGGCGAAGCGGGCGCTGGGTGATCGGGCATTCATCCTCGGGCACCACTACCAACGCGACGAGGTCATCGCTTTCGCCGACGTGACCGGCGACTCGTTCAAGCTGGCCCAGCAGGCCGCCGCGCGGCCGCAGGCCGAGGCGATCGTCTTCTGCGGCGTGCACTTCATGGCGGAAAGCGCCGACATCCTTACCGGCGCGCACCAGCAGGTGATCCTGCCGGACCTTGCCGCCGGCTGCTCGATGGCGGACATGGCCACAGCCGAGCAGGTCGAGCAGGCCTGGGACGATCTGCTCGACGCGGGAGTCGCCGCCGGCACCGTTCCAGTGAGCTACATGAACTCCTCGGCCGCGATCAAGGCGTTCACCGGGCGCCACGACGGGACGATCTGCACATCGTCGAACGCCAGGCGCGCGCTGGAGTGGGCCTTCGGCGAGCGTGGGGGCGCCCGGGTGCTCTTCCTGCCGGACCAGCACCTCGGCCGCAACACCGCCATCGGGGAGCTGGGGATGAGCGAGCAGGACTGCGTCGTCTACGACCCCCGCAAGCCCTCGGGAGGACTGACCAGCCGGCAGCTGCGCGAGGCGAAGATGATCCTCTGGCGGGGTCACTGCTCGGTACACGGCCGGTTCACCCGCGATAGTGTCGACGAAGTCCGCCGCCGGATCCCCGGGGTGACGGTGCTCGCCCACCCGGAGTGCCGGCGGGAGGTCGTCACCGCGGCCGACCTCGTCGGCTCGACCGAGTACATCATCTCGGTCGTCGATGCCGCTCCCGCCGGATCGGCGTTCGCGATCGGTACCGAGCTGAACCTGGTGCAGCGGCTGGCGACGAGGCACCCTGACCAGACCGTGGTCTTCCTGGACCGTACGGTGTGTTTCTGTTCCACCATGAACCGGATCGACATGCCCCACCTCGTGTGGGCGCTGGAGTCCCTCGTGCGGGGTGAGACGGTGAACCGCATCACCGTCGACCCGGACATGGCCACCTATGCCCGGAAGGCTCTCGACCAGATGTTGGCGCTGCCCTGATGGCTCTGCTGAAACGACGCGGCTCCGCCGGCTCCGATGCCGGCTCCGGTCCCATCGCCGGGGATCCGATCGCCGAGCAGGTGGAGAGGGCCGAACAGGAGAAGGTCGCCGATCCGCGGCGCACGGCGGCCAAGGGCCGACCCACGCCCCGCCGGGCGGAGGCGCGGGCCGCCCGTACGAAGCCCGGTGGGGCGCTCGGCGCCCCGGCGAACAAGCAGGAGGCGCGGGCGGCGCGACGCAGGCAGAGCCAGGAGTACCGCGCGGCGATGATGTCCGGCGACGTCAGCCGGCTGCCACCGCGTGAACGCGCGCCCGAGCGCGTGCTGGCCCGCGACTTCGTGGACACGCGGATCAACGTCGGGTCGTTCTTCCTGCCGATCGCCATCGTCTACTTCGTCGGCGGACTGGTCCCGAACGCATCGATCAAGCTGGCCGCGACCCTGCTGATGCTGCTCGGGATCGTCGCGGTCGTCATCGACTCGCTCCTGCTCTCCTGGCAGGTGAGCCGGCGCGTCGCGGAGAAGTACCCGGACTCCCGGGTGCGGGTGCGGGCCTACGCCGTGCAGCGCGCGCTACTGCCGCGGCGCTGGCGACTCCCCCGCCCGCGGGTCTCCCGCTCCGGCCCGCGCCCCTGATCGACGGTCAGGGCCGACGGTCAGGGCCGACGGCTAAGGTCGTCACGTGAAGCATCGACGTCTCGGGCGCAGCGGCCTGTCGGTCAGTGAGATCTCCTACGGCAACTGGATCACCCATGGTGACCAGATCGAGGCGGATGCGGCGACCGCCTGTGTGCGTGCCGCCCTCGACGAGGGCATCACCACATTCGACACCGCGGACGTCTACGCCGGTACCCGCGCCGAGAGCGTCCTGGGCGAGGCGCTGCAGGGCGTGCGCCGGGAATCCTACGAGCTGTTCACCAAGGTCTACTGGCCCACCGGCCCGGGCGAGAACGACAAGGGCCTCGGTCGCAAGCACATCATCGAGTCCGCGCACGCCTCGCTGCGCCGTCTGCGCACCGACCACCTCGACCTCTACCAGGCACACCGGTACGACCCAACGGTGCCGGTCGAGGAGACCCTGCGGGCCTTCGACGACCTCGTCCGCGCCGGCAAAGTGCTCTACGTCGGCGTGTCCGAGTGGAGCGCCGAGCAGATCAGCGACGCCGTCCGGCTGGCCGGCGAGCTGGGGCTGGACCGCATCATCTCCAACCAGCCGCAGTACTCGATGCTGTGGCGGACCATCGAGGCCGACATCGTGCCCGTCAGCCGGAAGGCCGGGATCTCCCAGATCGTCTGGTCGCCGATCGCCCAGGGCGTGCTCACCGGCAAGTACCTGCCCGGTCAGCCACCGCCGACCGGCAGCCGGGCCACCGGTGGAACCGGTTCCACCTTCATCTCCCGGCTGCTGCGCGACGACGTGCTGACCGCGGTGCAGGAGCTGCGGCCGATCGCCGCGGACGCCGGGCTGTCGATGGCGCAGCTCGCCATCGCCTGGGTGCTGCAGAACGACAACGTCGCCTCAGCGATCATCGGCGCATCCCGGCCGGAGCAGGTACGGGAGAACGTCAAGGCTGCCGGCGTGACGCTCGACGCGGTGCTGCTCGATCGGATCGACGACGTGCTCGCCAAGGTCGTCACCCGGGCCTGACCCGGGCCTGCCTCCAGGCCTGGCCCCGGGCCCGCCGGCTGCCCCGGATCGAATCGGATCGAATCAGCCAGGTTGGTCGTCGGCCGGGTCGGTTCGGCGGAAAGCGGAGGCCAGCGCCTGCCAGGTCCGGTCGAGATCGGATCCTGGCAGGTAGCGGCCGTCCAGTTCGAGGATCATCATGCCGTGCGCGGCGGCCCACAGGGCTTGCGCAAGATAGGGTTCCCCGGCCGCCCGGTAGAACGGCTCCCCCGCCCAGTCCTCGACGTCGGCGCTCAGTAGCCGACGGTTCAGCGAACCGTCGGTGACCAGGCGGTAGAGGTTCGGATGGGCTCGGGCATAGCCCCGGTACGCGGCCAGCAGGGCCGGGACCACCTCCGCGGAACCGCTGCGGTCGACCACGTCGTGGAGCAACTCCCCGATCTCCATGAGCATGGTCTCGATCAGCTTGGCCTCGAGCTGCGGCTTGCCCGCGAGATGCTTGTACAGCGACGGCGCCCGGATACCGAGGAGATCACCGATCCGGCGCATCGTCAGCGCCCCCGCCCCCTCGGTCTCCAGCACCCCTCGCGCGACCGTGATGATCTCGGTGACCCGCGGCGAGACGGGGCCCAGGACCGGGCGGGGCGCGATCCTGGGCAACGGCAGCTCGCCGGCCGGCCGCACCTCCGCCACCGACCGTGCTCCCCGCGCCGGCGCCGACCCGGATTCCGCCCGCACCGGTGAGGTTGCCGTCCCTGTGTTCACGCCGGCGTGATCACGAAGACGGGATGGCGGGGCGCGATCCGACGGATCTCCTCATCGGACGAGCCCGGCCCGACCCCGTCGAAGAAGGCGCCGACCTCGGCCTTCCACCGCCGCAGGTAGGCCCGCAGCACGGCGACGCTCGCCGCCGGATCCAGCTCGATCGCGGAGTAACGCGTGCGCGACCGGCCACGCAGCAGGTACAGCTCGCCCTGGGCCACGCGCAGATTACGCACCCACTGGCCATGTCCTCGCGCCGAGACCAGGTACTGCTGCCCGTCGAAGATGAGCAGGTTCACCGGGGTCCGGCGCGGCTCGCCGCTGATCCGGCCGCGTACCTCGAGGATCCGGCTGCCCAGGAGGCTGATCCCCGCCCGGGTCAACGCCGCGACGGCGCGGTTGGCCACGTTACGAGTGAACCATCCGGGGGCGAGGTAATGCGCTTCAGCCGGAGTGGATGGGTTGTTGTGCTCGGTCAAGATCTGCACCCTCTCTGCCGACCGGAGCGGCCCGGCGCCAGCCTAAGCGATCTCGATGGTTCGGCCGGCCGGACCACACCGGACAGGCCGACGCCGCTAGCCAACACTGCTAGCTAACGTCGTTAGCCGACCTCTCGTCAAGAGGTAGTTCGGTCGGCACGAATCGGGACCGGCACCGGTCGGGACCGGCACGGGCGGAGGCGGCTCAGGTCACCGGGCGCAGGCTCATCGGCCCGTAGATGCGACGGCCGGCATCGAGGAGCGTCACCTGCGCCACCCCCGCATCGAGCAGGTCACGCCAGGTCTCCCCGAGCCACGTCTCAGCGTCTCCCTGGCTGGTGAACGACTCGGAGGTCGAGTCCCCGCCGACCATCGTGATGGTGCCGTCATCGCCTTCGTAGCGCCAGGTCCAGGTCATGAGTGTGTCCTTCCCACCCGGGCGGCCCGCGCTGGAACCGCCGGCCGTGATCGGCCAGTGCGCCGGCCGGTCGCCCCATCCAACCGCGTGCACCCAGCCGACGCGGGACTCCCGACCCCACCCCAGGGCCGATGATCCATCGTGGCACTGGTCGACCGGCCCGCGGGCCCGGGTCCGGTCGGCCCGTACTACTGGCGCGGTCGGCGATACCGGCGCCAAGATGTCGTGAACGCCGGTAACGTCAGTTCTGGTGGATGCCCGGACGGCACCGCGACCACCACGATCGCGAAGCCGGCGTCACCGGTCATCGCCGGTCGCGCGAGCCGGCGGAGGTCCGCACGGTGAGCACAGCCGCGTCGAAGGCAGGTCCGCACGACAGGCACGTCTGCGTGAGCAGTACGTCGGTACAAGGAGGAAGAACCCGCGTGGGAACGACCGTCTACAACGCAGCGGCCATCGTGGCCGAGTCCGTGGAACACGAGGACGCGCCCCTGACCTGGTGGGCCGCCGCGCTCGTCACCTTCGCGGCGATCTTCCTGCTGGCGGTGGTGCTCACCCTCATGACCCTGTGGGAGCGCAAGCGCCACCCGCACGTCTGAGGTTCCGGAGGCCACGGAGCCTGGCAGGCTTGAGAACCACGGAGCCTGGCAGGCTTGAGAACCCGGAGAGGCGGAGACCCCGGGGGATCCGGGGCGCCACGGGATCCGGGAGACGGAACACGATGAAGGTGACGCTGCTCGGCACCGGCTCGGCGGACGGCTGGCCCAACCCGTGGTGCGACTGCGCATCCTGTGCCTGGGCCAGGGAACACGAAGTACGCGGGCAGACGGCCGTTCTGATCGACGACGCCCTGCTGATCGACTGTGGTCCCGACGTGCCCCGGACCGCTGCCCGGCTCGGAGTACGCCTGTCGGGGCTGCGTCATCTGCTGATCAGCCACGCCCATCCCGATCATCTGGGGCCCGAGAGCCTGATGTGGCGCTCGTGGTCGACAGCCGCGGGACGGCCCCTCGACGTGGTCGGTCCGCCGGGGGCGCTGGCGGCGTGCCGGGAGTTCCTGGCTCGCTGGGAGCGATCCGATCCGGACCGGGACGGCTCGCCGCTGCGGCTGATCGCCGTGGTGCCCGGGGGCACGCCGACGGCACCCGGGCCCCTGCGCCTCGGCGGGGACGATCGGCAGGCCGCGGAGGACCGGGGATCCGCGGAGGATCAGGAGTCCCCGAGCGATCGGGGTTACCTCGTTCGACCGGTCGCCGCCCGGCACGGTGACGCGAGCATCGGGCCGGCCGTGCTCTACGACGTGACGGCGCCGGACGGTGGACGCCTGCTGTACGGCTGCGACACCGCGGCGCCGCTGCCGGCGGAGACGCTCGAGGCGGTCACCGGCCGCGCCTACGACGTCGTGTTGCTGGAGGAGAACAACGGCGACCGGCCGGGGTTCGGCGAGCACCTTGACCTCGACACCTTCGGTCAGCTCGTGGCCGAGCTGCGCCGCCGCGGCGCCGTGGTGCCGAGCACCCTGGTACTGGCCGTTCATCTGAGTCACCGCAACCCGCCCGGCGACGAACTGGCCCGCCGGCTCCAGCTCGCCGGCGCGCTGGCACCGGCGGACGGGACCGTCTATGACACCGTCCCGGCCGCCCGGCGGCAGCCACCACAGCCGTCTCAGCCAGCACAGCCACCACGGGCACCAGGGCGGTGGCAGCGCCCGGTGTTCCCGGCACCACACCGGCTCCTGATCACGGGGGGTGCCCGGTCGGGGAAGTCGGCCGAGGCCGAACGCCGGCTGCTCGCCGAACCGGAGGTGGTCTACGTCGCGACATCGGCGCCGCCTGATCCGGCCGACGCCGAGTGGTCCGAGCGGATCGCCGCACACCGGCGGCGGCGCCCGGCCGCCTGGACGACCGTGGAGACGGTCGATCTGGTCCCCCTGTTGCGCTCTCCCGGACCACCGCTGCTCATCGACGGTCTGGGGCTGTGGGTCGGCGCCTGGCTGGACCGTCCGGACGAGTTGCGCATCCGCGCGGAGGAGCTCGTTGACGCCTGGCGGGCCACCGGCCGCCGGGTCGTCGCGGTCACGGACGAGGTCGGTTCCGGAGTCGTTCCCCCGGCCGAGGCCGGCCGCCGGTTTCGCGACGCGCTCGGCCGTCTCAACGCCGATCTCGCGGCCGAGGCCGACGAGGTGTGGCAGGTGGTCGCGGGCATCCCCCTCCGGCTGCGACCGTTCCCGCACGAGCGGTCATAGCGTCCTCACGGGACGAATCCTCACGGGACGAATCCTCCCGTGAGGAAGTCGTAGCGATAGAGCCCGGCCGAGCAGGCCACGATGAGACCGGCCAGTTCGGTCGCGGGAAGCCACCGGCAGGACCGGGCCGCGCCCTCGAAACGCATCATGGTGGCGCATCGCCAGGTCGAGGTGTCCCAGATGCGCAGCGCGCCATCGCCGCCCGCGGTGGCGAGCCACGCCCCGTTCGGAGAGAAGGCCGCGTCGCGCACGGTGTGGACGTGTCCGATGAGCGTCGCCACCGCCGCGCCGTCGCTCACCCGCCAGACCCGCACGGTGTGGTCGGCTCCCGCGGAGGCCACCAGCGCGCCATCCGGGGAGATCCCCACGCCCAGCACGTTGTCGGTGTGGCCGGTGAGCACAGCCCGCTGCTCCAACGTCGCCACGTCCCACAACCGCACGGTGCGGTCATTGCCGCCCGAGGCCAGCCACCTGCCGTCCGGGCTGACCGCGCAGGCCTGCACCGGACCGCGATGACCCGCCTGATCAACAGAGCCCACCAGACCGCGGGGATCCTCGGAACCGCTCGACGCGGCAGCGGTGGCGGCAGCAAAGGTGGCCAGCCACTCGCCCCCCTCGGTCTCCCACATCCGCAGCGAGCCGTCCCCGCAGGCCCCGACGAGCCAGGAACCGGTGGGGTCGACAGCGAATCCGTAGATCTCGACGTCGGCCGTCAGCACGGCCTGTACCGTCGCGGTGACGGGATCCCACAGCCCGACCGCGTTCGTGTCCACGGGTACGACCGCCCAGGAACCGTCGGGTGCGGCCACCGACCCGCGGGCCTGCTGGACACGACCGCCACTGCTCGCCGCGCCTGGCTCTCCCGTGGCCAGATCCCAGGCGGTCGCGGTGCCGTCGTCGGAGTAGGCGACGACCAGGGTGGGCGCGTCCCGCCCGCGGGGGACCACCACGGCGCAGCCCCGCATCGCCTCGTCCCGGCCACTCGCGGCGGGCTTGGGCAGGGTGACGTCGGTTGCCCACAACCGGATGCTGCCGTAGCGGCCCGCGGCGGCGACCCATGATCCGTCCGGGGAGACCACGCACGTGCGGCTTCCGACGGCGCCGACCAGCTCCGCGCGATGGGTGCCGCGCTCGGCGTCCCAGAGCCGGATCGCTCCCTCCCAGCTGGTCGTCGCCAGGAGGCGGCCATCCGGGCCGACCGCGGCGCACCGCACGGACCCGGCACCATCGCTGATCACGCGGTCCTGCCGGCCGGCGGGCATTGACCATCGGCGGACTGTTCCGTCCTGCCCCGACGAGCCGAGCCAGCTACCGTCTGGAGCGACGGTCAGCGAGAGTACGGATCCGGCATGGCCCGTGAGGGTCAACCTCGGGGCTCCGGTCGTCGCATCACAGATCCGGATGACGGAGTCGTCACCCGCGACGGCGATCCAGCTTCCGTCCGGCGCCGGCACCCAGCAGCGCAGCGCCGCGCCGGAGACGGGGACGGGGACCTGAAAGACAGAATCTCCGCTCACAACGTCCCAGCGGATCAGGGTCCCGGCCCCGCCGGCCGAGATGATCCCCGCCCCGTCAGGAGTGAAGGCGCAGGTGTTGACCTCGCCGGCAGGCCCGGTCAGCACCCGGGGCTCGGGCCGGTCCGGCGAGGCTGCGGCGGTGACGGCGGTGATGGCGGACAGAGCGGCGCCGTCCGCCTGCCCGTCGTCGAGACTCCGAGCATCCCGAAGACCAGAAGCATCCCCAAGAGCCGGGGCATCCCCGAAAGCCGGGACATCCCCGAGATCCGGCACGTCGACGGGATCGGGCGCGGTCCATAGGCGGACCGTTCCGTCGGCACCGGCCGAGGCGATGGTTCTCCCGTCCGGCGCCACCGCGCAGGCCAGCACCGGACCGTGGTGGCCCGTGAGCACGGCACGGGATCGTCCCTCCGGGACGTCCCAGACGCGAACCGTTCCATCGCTACCGGCCGATACCAGCCAATCGCCGCTGGGAGCAACGGCGAGCCCGTGCACCCACCGCCGGTGGCCACCGAAGGCGCGGCGCAGCGCCGGATGCGGCTGGTCGGGCAGGGACCAGCGGTTAGCCAGGCGAGGTACGCCGACGTACCGGTCCAGCTGCGACCGGGCCGCCGCGAGCTCGGGCCGTTCGTCGAAGCGGCTGAGCACGACGGCGCCGAGGGCCTCCGGCGGGTCGGTGGGGGCCAGCAGATGCGCGCTCTGGGCGACGGTCCGGCTCAGCACCGCCAGCACGGGATCGGTGGGCAGAGCGGAGGTGGCGATGGCCAGATCAGCCTCGAGCGCCACCGGGCCGAGGTGCGGGCGGGCGAGTTTGGCGAGGGTCCATCGCAGGTCGTGCAGCAGGGCGGCGACCTCGTCGGTCCGTTCCGCTCCGGTGAGATGACGGACCAGATAGGCCCAGGCGTATCCGGCGGAGTCGGGCAGCAGTCACCAGGGCGCCGGCATCCGCGACGGTCCGGCGGTGGCGGTCCCGGTGGCGAGAAAGGCGGTGTAGAGGGCATCGCACAGCAGGGCGTCGAGTTCACGCAGCCGTGCCGGGCCGACCCGGACCCGCAGATAGGTGCGAAGCACATCCTGCAGGAGCAGGGAGGGTGGCGTCTGTCGATAGGCGACGACCAGGGACAGGTCCGCGAGCTCCTGGCAGAGATCGTCGACCTCGTCCGGATCGAGGTCGACGGTGGCTCCCCAGTACGCCTCGAGTACCTCCCGGGGAATCTCGACGTCCTCGGGAAACACGGCGAGCTCGAGATAACGCTCCAACCGATGCCCGGTGAGCAGCCCAAGGCTCGCCCCCAGGGTCACCTCCACGGCCTCGTTCCGGTCCGCCGCCCGGCTGACGTCAAGCCCGGTCGGACCGCGCCGCTCGAGGCGACGCAGCACCCGCTCGACGGCCCGCGGCACGGTCATCCCATCCCGAATGTGCCGCACCAGGGTCCGGTTCACCAGGCTCAGCAGCATCGGCCACCGACCGGTGACGACCAGCAGCCGCGCCGCGGCCTCCGCCGGCACACCACCGCCGACGTCCCGCAGCAGCAGCGCCATCGCCTCACCGTGGGCCATGGTCGGCATCTCAACCATGCGGGCCCGGGGAGCAAGGTCGCGCAGCCGCGTGGTGACCAGCCGCACCGTGTTCGGACCGCCCTGCAGGAAGGGGCGGAGCTGGGCGCGTTCCCACACGTCGTCGACGATGAGAAGCCGGGGCTCGTCGCCGAGCAGCGTGCCGAGATGAAAACCGGCCTGCTCGGGATCGGAGAGGGCGGGACGAAGACCCGAGAGCGCCTCACTGAGATCATTGACCCGGTCGGCGAGGTGCGCGCCGCCGAGCGACTCCCCGATCGTCACCCACAGCACGCCACCGCCGAACCGCCTGGCGATCTCCGGACGCCGACAGACCTGCTGAGCCAGGGTCGTCTTTCCGATTCCGCCCGTTCCGTACAGGACGACCGGTGCGTCCATCACCCCGCCCGCCGACGCCCCGGAAAACCCCGACGCCCCGGAAGACCCCGCGTCGGCCGCGGGCGTCGCCCCGGCGAGCACCTGCGCGAGAACCGCGGAGGTGAGCGCCGGCCGGGCAACGACACCGCCGCGGTCCGCAGGCACCATCCATGGTCGACGCGGTCGTCCCGGCACCGCCTGGTCCACCGCGGTGGACGGCCCCGCCAGGAGCGACCTGCCCGCGGCCGCCTCCCGGCGCTGGCTCTCCCGCAGCTTCACCAGGGCGTCGAGGACGGCGGTCTCCAAGTCACCCGCGTTGCGGAAGTCGGTCGTGATGATGCCCGATTCCCGCAGCCGGGCACGGAATCGCTTCTGGCGAGCGGGATGCAGGTCGTCGACGAAGTCTCCGAACGGCACCTCGGCGTAGTAGTCGAGGAGGAACACCAGGCGGGGGATCCCGGCGGCGGTTGCCGTGTCGAACTCCAGCTCGGTGTACGAGACCTGCGGCCGGCCGGGCAGCGGGGAGCCGTAACGGAAGCCGATGAGGCCGATGTAGACATCGGACGAGCGGACAGCGCGGATGCAGAACTCCGCCGGATCGTCGTCGCGAGCCCCGAAGTACGCCATGTCGATGACCCGGTCCCCGGCCAGCGCGACAGCACGTTCGGCCGCCGCCACGAACGAGCGGTCCCGCGGAAAACGACGCAGCTCAGCGGTGTGGCTCAGGAACACCCGGCGTTCGTGCCCGCCGGCCGCTCCCCCGATGGGAACGGCCGGCACCGGCACCGCGGGCGCTGACACATCCGGCAAAGTACCCGATCTCAACAGCCCGCCGCCTCCGCAACCGGCCTTTGCCAGCCACGCCGGCAAGGACCAACCGTCCCGGCCGCGCCGATCGGCACAATCATGCGGTACGGGGACCGCTGGGAGATACCTTCGCGGGGATGTGGTGCGTTGCCGACCGAGCGGATCAGGTAGTAAGGATCCCGTGGATCCCGATGCGTCAGGCAGCGCCGTTCCCGCCGTTCCCGCGCTGGACTCCGACGCGATGGCGGCGGCTCGCCAGCGGCAGACCGAACTGACCAAGCCACCCGGGGCGCTGGGCCGGCTCGAGGATCTGTCCATCTGGCTCGCCGGCGCACAGGCGACCTGCCCGCCCCGTCCCTTCGCCCGGATCCGGGCGGTCGTGATCGCCGGCGACCACGGTGTCGCCCAGGCCGGGGTGTCCGCCTTCCCCAGCGACGTGACCGCCCAGATGATCTCGAACTTCGCCGCGGGCGGCGCGGCGGTCAACGTGCTGGCCCGCCATGTCGGGGCCGCCGTGCGCGTGGTGGACGTGTCCGTGGACACCGCGCGGCCCCTCACGCCGGGCGGGGTGGATGGATCGGCCGCACCGGATCGCTATCGGGTGCGACGGTCGAGCGGACGGATCGACCGCACCGATGCGCTGTCGGTCGCGGAGGCGGACGCCGCGTTCGCCGTCGGCCGACTCATCGCGGACGAGGAGATCGACGCGGGCGCGGACCTGCTTGTTCCCGGCGAGATGGGGATCGGCAACACAACCCCCGCAGCCACCATCGTGGCGCTGCTGTGCGACCGGGAGCCGATCGAGGTGGTCGGCCGCGGGACGGGGATCGACGACCAACGCTGGATGATCAAGACGACCGCGATCCGGGACGCGATGCGGCGCGGCCGGCTGTTCACCGGCGACGCGCATTCGGTGCTGCGGGTCGTCGGTGGAGCCGATCTGCTCGCCCTGGCCGGGCTGCTGGTGCAGTCCTCCGTGCGACGGACGCCGGTCATCCTCGACGGTGTGATCGTCTGCGCGGCGGCGCTGGCCGCAGAGCGGATCGCCCCGGGAGCAAACCAGTGGTGGGTGGCCGGCACCCGGTCCACCGAGCCCGCCCAGGGAATCGCACTGGACGCACTCGGTCTGACCCCCCTGGTCGACGCCGGCCTGCGTCTCGGGGAGGGTACCGGTGCGCTCCTCGCCGTTCCGTTCCTGCGGGCGGCCCAGGCCACGCTGGCCGAGATGGCGACGTTCGACCAGGCCGGTGTCAGCGGGAAAGCCGAGGTCGGCGGGGAAGCCGAGGTCAGCGGCAGCCAGGAGGACTCGGGCCCCGCGGCCGGTGCCCCGTGATGCTCGAGGCGAGAACAGCATTCACGCTGCTCACCGTCCTGCCGCTGCGGGGCCCGGAGCACACCGACCGGCGGCTCGCGGGCCGGGCGATGGCCCTGGCACCCTTCGTCGGCCTGGCCTTGGGGCTGCTTGCCGGCAGTGCGGTGTTCGCCACCCGGATCGTCACGGCGGTTCCCGGTCAGCGCACCCAGACCCTGCTGCCGGCCGTCGTCGGCGTCGCGGTGCTCGCTCTGGTCACCCGGGGCCTGCATCTCGACGGGCTGGCCGATCTCGGGGACGGGCTCGGCGCCTGGCGAGCGCGGGGCAGGGATCGCGCCTTGGAGATCATGCGCGAGTCGACCATCGGAGCCTTCGGAGCGATCATTGTCCTGTTCGTGGTGCTGCTTCAGGTCGGGGCCCTGAGCACGACGATCTCGGCGCATCGCGGCACGCTGTCGATTCTGGTCGCCGCGATGACCAGCAGGCTCGCGGCCACCCTGGCCTGTACCGGCGCCATCCCGCCGGCTCGGCCGGATGGCCTCGGTGCGCTGGTCGCGGGAACCGTGCGGACCCGGGACGCGGTGCTGTCCTTCCTGGCTGTCTGCGCCGTCGCGGCGCTGGCCGGACTGCTGGACTTCGACGGCGGCGACCCCGGCCGGGCGCTGCGAGCGGTCCTCGCGGTCTGGGTCGGGACAGGCGTCTCGTTCCTGCTCCGGCGGTATCTGCTCACGCGCTTCGGCGGGATCACCGGAGACATCCTCGGCGGGCTTATCGAGATCACCGCGGCGGCGACCCTGCTCGCCATGGCCATGACGATCCCGACGCCCGTCCTGCACGCCCTCGGCCTGCACTGACAGCGCGGCGGACGCCGCCCGCTGGAGTCCGCCGGGCAGGCCCGCCCGGCGGCTGGGCTACTTGGGCGAGGACCCGACGAACGGCGGCCGGACAACCGTCATGGGACTCGGACGGCCCCGGACGTCGACGTTCACCGTGTCGCCCGCCTGCACGGACCGGTCCAGCAGGGCGAGTCCGATCCCCTGGCGCAGCGTCGGAGAGAACGTGCCGCTGGTGACCTCACCGACCGTGGCACCAGCCGCGGAGGTCACGGTCATGTGCGGACGGGGAATCGCCCGGCCGGTGGACCGCAGCCCCCACAGCAGGCGGGAGGCGCCGGCGGACCGCTCCGCGAGCAGGGCGTCGCGTCCCCAGAAGCGATCCTTGTCCCAGCCAACGGCCCATCCGGAGCGGGCCTGGACCGGCGTGATCGACAAGGAGAGGTCCTGGCCATGCAGCGGATACCCCATCTCGGTCCGCAGCGTGTCGCGGGCGCCGAGGCCGACCGGCACGACGCCGAGCGGCTCACCTGCCGCGAACAGCGCATCCCACAGCGCAGGGGTGTCGTCCCAACGGGGCAACAGCTCGTAGCCTCGCTCTCCGGTGTAGCCCGACCGGCACACGATCACCGGGTGGCCCTTCCACTCCGCGTCGACGAAACTCATGTACGTCCCGCCGGTGGGCAGGCCGAGGGCGCCGAGCAGGTCGGCGCAGGCCGGTCCCTGGACCGCCACCACGCCGTACCCGGTGTGCAGGTCGGTGACGGACACGCCCGCCGGCGCCGCCGCGGCAAGGCGAGCGACGACCTGTGCGGTGTTCGCGGCATTCGGGACGAGGAAGACCTCCTCGCCGGAGTACAGGTAGGCGATCAGATCGTCGACGACCCCGCCGGTCTCCTCGCAGCACAAGGTGTACTGCGCCTGGCCGGGGCCGATCCGGCGCAGGTCGTTGGTCAGGCAGGCGTTGACGAAGGCGGCGGCGCCGGGGCCGGCGATCCTGGCCTTGCCGAGATGGCTGACATCGAAGATCCCGACCGCGCCGCGGACCGCCTGGTGCTCGGCGAGCACCCCGCGGCCGGCGTACTCGATCGGCATCTCCCAGCCACCGAACCCGGCCATCTTCGCGCCCAGCTCGACGTGCCGGTCGTACAGCGGGGATCGACGCAGCTCTGGGGATCGACGCAGCTCTGCCATGGCCAGCAGCCTAGTATCAGGCCGGCACCGGCCGAAACGACCGCGGGCCTGGCCTCCGGCCACCCGCCGGTGGCGTCCGGATCACCGCCGGGAAGACGTCCCGTTCAATACGCTCACTGCATGACCACCATCGTGCCCAGTACCGCCGCTCTCGCCGATCTCGATGTGGACGCGGTGGTGATCGGCACCGCCACCGGCGACGAGGGGCTCCTCGTGACCGGGGGCGCGGCGGACCTGGACACCGCGCTCGGCGGCCGGCTGACGGAGGTGCTTGCCTCGCTGGGTGCGACCGGCAAGGCCGGCGAAACGGTCCGCTTCGCCACCCTCGGTGCCGTGCCCTGCACGACGGTCCTCGCGGTCGGGCTGGGCCCCCTCGCCACGTCGTCCACGCCGATGTCGTCCACGCCGATCGACACCGAGGCACTACGCCGGGCGTCCGGGGTCGCGGTGCGCTCCCTCGCCGGGACCGCGCGGGTGGCCGTCGCTCTGGTGGCCGCGCCGGGCGCGGTCACGCCGGAGTCGGTGCGGGCCGTGACCGAAGGCGCGTTGCTCGGCACCTACTCCTATGACGGGCTGCGCACCACGTCAGCGAACGGCCGCCCACGCCCCGTCGAGGAGCTGACGCTGCTCGTTGACGAGCAGAGCCTCCCGACGGCGGAAGAGGAACTGCGCCGGGCCGTCATCATCACGGATGCGGTCACCCTGGTCCGCGATCTGGTGAACACTCCGCCGAGCCATCTGTCCCCCGCCCTGCTCGCCGACATCGCCGTCGAGCGGGCCACCGCCGCCGGCGTGACAGTCGAGGTCCTCGACGAGGTGACGCTCGCCGAGGGCGGCTTCGGAGGCCTGCTCGGTGTCGGCCAGGGATCCGCGAATCCGCCGCGGCTGGTGCGGCTGGAATGGCGCGGCGGTGGATCCGAGCGGCCGGCGCTGGCGCTGGTCGGCAAGGGCATCACCTTCGATTCCGGGGGATTGTCCCTGAAGCCGTCGACATCCATGGAATGGATGAAGACCGACATGGCGGGCGCGGCCGCGGTGCTCGGCACCGTCATCGCCGCGGCCCGGCTCAAGCTCCCGATCACTCTCACCGGCTGGATGCCCTGCGCGGAGAACATGCCCTCGGGCGACGCGATCCGTCCCTCCGACGTTCTCACCCTGCGCGGCGGCACCCGGGTGGAGGTGCTCAACACCGACGCTGAGGGCCGGCTGGTGCTCGCCGACGCCCTCGTCCGCGCCAACGAGGAGTCACCGGACCTGATCGTGGACGTGGCCACCCTGACCGGCGCACAGATTGTCGCCCTCGGCCACCGGACGAGCGGGCTGATGGGTCGTGCGGCCGCGGTGGACGCGGTCGCGGCGGCGGCCGCCGCCGCCGGCGAGAGCGTCTGGCCGATGCCCCTTCCGCCGGATCTGCGCAAGGGACTGGACTCAACAGTGGCCGACATCGCCAACGTGCCACCGGGAGGCAACCGGGATGGCGGCATGCTGGTCGCCGCGCACTTCCTCGCCTCGTTCGTCCCCGAGAAGGTGTCCTGGGCGCACATCGACATCGCCGGTCCCTCCTGGAACGGTGGAGAGCCCTACGGCCACACCCCCAAGGGGGGGACCGGCATGATCGTACGCACGCTCGTCCAGCTGGCGCAGGACCGCGCGGCGATGGTGGCCTCCCCCGGTTCGGCCACCAGTTCCCCGGCTGAGAGCTGACCTGCGGAGGAAGGTAGGTACACAACGGTTGCTGGCGCATCGCGCAATGCAGCACACTCACGCCCATCCGAGCGGCGGTGGACGCACGACGTGAAAGACTGGCATCCGGTCGCCGTGGCTAGGCGAGTCGTGGCCTGACGCTCCTGCTTCGGCGGCCGCGCTCAGCGGCGGGAACGCCGTCGGGAGCGGCGGCCAACCGCGCCACCGGCTTCGCCGCCGAGCGTAGCGGGCACTACGAGTAACGCTCTCAGCACCACCAGCAAGACCTCAGGATTCAACGAGAAGGGACCCCTGGCGTGACGAATTCAGCGGCCGGTCCCGTCGACCTGGTCATCCTCGGTGGCGGCAGCGGCGGATACGCCGCCGCGCTGCGCGCCGCGGAACTCGACCTGAGCGTCGTTCTGATCGAGAAGGACAAGCTCGGCGGCACCTGCCTGCACCGAGGTTGCATCCCGACCAAGGCGCTGCTGCATTCGGCGGAGATCGTTGACAACATCAACGAAAGCGAGGCCTTCGGGGTTCGCTCGACCCTCGACGGCATCGACATGGCCACGGTCAACTCCTACAAGGACTCGGTCGTCGCCGGGCTCTTCAAGGGGCTGACCGGCCTGATCAAGTCCCGGGGGATCGAGGTCGTCGAGGGATTCGGCCGGCTGGTCTCCCCGACCGCCGTGGCCGTCGGAGACCGGGTCATCGAGGGGCGGCACGTCCTGCTCGCGACCGGTTCGTACTCCAAGACCCTGCCCGGCCTGGACATCGACCACGACAAGGTCATCACCAGCGATGACGCCTTGGCCCTCGACCGTGTGCCGGCCTCCGCGGTGGTACTGGGCGCCGGGGCCATCGGATGCGAGTTCGCCTCCGTCTGGCGGTCCTACGGGGCCGAGGTGACCATCGTCGAGGCGCTGCCGCACCTCGTCCCGCTCGAGGACGAGTCCAGCTCCAAGCTGCTGGAGCGCGCCTTCCGCAAGCGCGGCATCAAGCAGCATCTCGGCGCGCGGTTCTCCGGGGTGAAGTCCACCGACCAAGGCGTGACGGTGTCCCTCGAGAACGGGACCACCATCGAGGCCGAACTGCTGCTCGTCGCAGTCGGTCGTGGACCGGTCTCGGAAGGTCTCGGCTACGAGGAGGTCGGCATCGCGACCGACCGCGGCTACGTGCTGGTCGACCGTCAGCTGCGCACGAACATTCCGACCGTGTCCGCGCTGGGCGACCTGCGGCCCGGGCTCCAGCTCGCCCACGTCGGCTTCGCCGAAGGCATCTTCGTCGCAGAGCAGCTCGCCGGGCTGGGCCCGGTGCCGGTCGACTACGACAACGTTCCGCGGGTCACCTACTCCCATCCGGAGGTGGCCTCGGTCGGCCTGACCGCCGCGGTCGCCAGGGAGCGGTACGGCGAGATCAAGACGGTCACCTACAACCTGGCGGGCAACGGCAAGTCCCAGATCCTCAGGACCTCCGGTGCGGTCACTCTGATCGCGGTCCCCGATGGTCCGGTGGTGGGCGTGCACATGGTCGGCGACCGGGTCGGCGAGCTCATCGCCGAGGCTCAGCTCATCACCAACTGGGAGGCGTTCCCCGCCGAGGTCGCCCAGCTCATCCACCCGCATCCCACGCTGTCCGAGGCTCTCGGCGAGGCGCATCTGGCGCTGGCCGGCAAGCCCCTTCACGTCCACGGTTAGCGGGCACCGCCCTGGATCGTGCCTGCCCGCGCCACCCCCGCGGCCCGATCCGCCCAGGATTCAGGCCACGCCAAGCATGAGCGCCTCCGGCCGGCCGCCCGCGCGGTGCAGATGCCGGACGCGACGAAGGAGTCGTTCCGCATGTCTGTATCTGTCAGAATGCCCCGGCTCGGGGAGAGTGTCTCCGAGGGAACCGTCACACGGTGGCTGAAGCAGGAGGGTGAACGCGTCGAGGCCGACGAGCCACTGCTCGAGGTCAGCACCGACAAGGTCGACACCGAGATCCCCGCCCCCGCCTCCGGTGTCGTCAGCTCGATCAAGGTCGCCGAGGATGAGACCGTCGAGGTCGGCGTCGAGCTCGCGGTGATCGACAACGGGTCCGCGGGTGGCGGCGCCGCACCGGCGCAGGCCGCGCAGGCGCCCGCCGCGCCGGAACCCGTGAAGCCGGCTGCCGCGACGCCTCCGCCTCCGCCTACTCCGACGCCCGCACCCGCTCCGACGCCCACGCCGGCACCGGCGTTCGCTCGTCAGCCGGAGCCCACCCCGGTCCCGGCCCAGATCCCGGCCGCCGCCAACGGGAACGGCGACGGCATCGGTCGCTACGTCACCCCGCTCGTGCGCAAGATGGCCGCCGAGCTCAGCGTGGACCTGGGGACCGTGGCGGGAACCGGGCCGGGTGGACGTGTCACCAAGCAGGACATCCAGGACGCCGCCCGGTCGCGGGACGCGGCTCCCGCAGCGCAGGAGACTCCCGCGGCCCACCCCACAGCCCCAGCTGCCCCGGCCGTGGCGCCGACCGGCGCAGCCCCCGTCCGCGGACGGACCGAGAAACTCTCCCGCCTGCGGGCGTTGGTCGCTCGCCGCATGGTCGAGTCGCTGCAGATCAGCGCGCAGCTCACCACCGTGGTGGAGGCCGACGTCACCCGGATCGCACGGCTGCGGGACCGGGCGAAGAGCGACTTCCAGGCTCGGGAGGGCATCAAGCTGTCATTCCTGCCGTTCTTCGCCTTGGCGACCTGCGCGGCGCTGCGTGAGTTCCCGCAGCTCAACTCCAGCATCGACGTCGAGGCGGGCACGGTCACCTACCACGGGGAGGAGAACCTCGGCATAGCCGTGGACTCCGAGCGTGGTCTGGTCGTGCCCGTCATCCACAACGCCGGCGATCTCAATCTCATCGGGCTGGCACGCAAGATCGACGACCTGGCGAGCCGCACCCGGGCCAACCGAATCTCGCCCGACGAGCTCGGCGGGGGCACCTTCACCCTGACGAACACCGGCAGTCGAGGCGCCCTGTTCGACACGCCGATCATCAACCAGCCGCAGGTGGGCATCCTCGGCACCGGCATCGTGACGAAGAAGCCGGCCGTCGTCGACGATCCGGAGCTGGGCGAGATCATCGCGGTTCGTTCGACGGTGTACCTGTCCCTCACCTACGACCACCGCATCGTCGACGGTGCCGACGCAGCTCGCTTCCTGGCCTTCATTAAGCACCGGCTGGAAAACGGAGCCTTCGAAGCCGAACTCGGTCTGTAGCCCGGTCCCGGCCGGCTGACCGGACGGTCAGCCGGCCGGGACCGGGACGTTCTCCGAGACCCGCCAGCCGGAGCCGGTACGGATCAGGGTGAGGTCACGCCGTTCCGGCGGCTTCGCCGCCTGATGCGCCAGCACCTTCCCCCCGGCGTCGAGGAAATCGTAGGCGTTCAGGCGTTGGGTGACCCGCAGCACGGTGCGGTCCGGTTCCTCGACCCGGACCTTGAGATCGAGGATGTCGCTGCGCAGTGCCGAGGCATGCGCCCCCCTCGCGACCACCTGCCTCATCAACGCGACGTCCGAAGCGTGCAGCTCACTACCCGCGGCATCAGACTCTGTCAGGAGGTTCTCGTCAGCCCGCTCGAACGCACGGCTGCGCGCGGTGTTCAACTCGGCGAGTACCGAACGCCAGACCTGCTCGGGCGACTGATTGGCGACCGGCGACGCCGTCGGTTCCCGCCCAGCCGCGGAGGCTGCACCGGTTGGTGGCGCAGACGTCCCGGCCGCGCCGGGCGCATCGTCCTTCTCCGGGCTGGCCAGCAGCAACGCGACGGCCACCACGACCACCAGCAGGCCCAGCCCGGCGGTCACCGGGAACAGCAATCGCTGGCGGCGGGCTCCCACCCGACGCGGTCGGCGCGCGGAGGTCGGCCGGGTGCTTCGGCCCGGAGAGCTGAGGCCCCCCGGGGTGGCCGCACCCCCGGTGGCCGACCCGTTGCCCCCGGCACCCCGGCCGCCACCGCGGGCGGCCTTCCGAGGGTTGGTCGTCGCACGGGTCGACCGTCGGGGCGGTGGCGGCAATGAGTCGAGCAGTTCCGCGGCGTCGACGGCCGTCGCTCCGGTGATGGTTCGGTCGGGCGGGGCCGGATCGCCGGGCGGGTCCACCCGGGGGATCACCGGCAGGGTTTCGGTCGGCGAGGGGCCGCGCCGCGCCGCGCCACCCGGCTCGCCGCCGCCCGCCAAGCGGACCGGGAGCGGAGTCGCACTGCGGGCCAGCGACGCGGCGAGTTCCAGGGCACTCGGTCGTCGGCGCGGGTCGTCGATCATGGCGGTCGCCACCGCCACCGCCACCGCGGCTGCGTCCGGCCCGGTGGCCTCACGCATCGCCCCGAGCAGCAGAGTGGCCAGATCATGGACATCCGCAGACGCGGCCTCGGGTGGAATCGGATCCGGTCTGGCGGCGTCGGCCAGCGCCGCGGCCCCGAGCCCGATCAGAACCGGACGCCCGTTCGGCTCCAACAGGATGTCCTCACGCCCGAGCCGGCCATGCACGACGCCGACGGCGTGCGCGGCGGCCAGGGCCTGCGCGATCGGCAGACCGATCGTGACGACCTCACCGGGGTCCAGGTCCCCGCGGGCGGCGAGCAGCCGCGCGAGGCTGACACCGCCGACGACCGGCTCGGTGATCAACGCCAGGCCCTCCGCGGTCGGCAACACCGCCACGACCGGCACCAGATGGGGATGCTCCAGGTCCACGAGGGCCCGGGCCGCGATAACCGCCGCGGAACGCAGCACTGGGTCCGGCGCCAGCCGCACCCGCCGCACCACGCACTCGATCCCGGACTGGTCGAACTGACCCGACCAGAGCTCTCCAGAGCCGGCGTCCCGCAGGCGGGAACGCATGCTCACCCCCGGGACCTCGGGTACGCGGCCGACGCGCCGGGCCGGTCTGTCCGCGGAATCGTCGGTGAAGGTCACAAGAAGCGACGCTAGGCTCAAACTCGTCCGGTCTGCATACCTCTTCGTCCGGTTGTGGATAACTTTTTACGATCCGCCGCGGGGCATGCGATCGATGACCGTCACGTGCGACAGCCTTCAGAGAGCGACGAACCTGTGCAGATCCTCGCCACCAGCGGTGGCTTCCTTCCGGACGGCCGCTACGGAGCCAAGGTCGGTCCCATCCTCCATCACGCCATCGGTCTGTCCGCAACGGGCGCACGGCCCCGGGTCTGCCTGCTGCAGACCGCCCTGGGCGACGACCAGGCCGCCTACGCCCGCGGGTACGCGGCGTTCAACCGCGACCGACCCGACGTGCTGGTCTCCCACCTCACGCTGTTCCCGATGCCGAACATCGCCGACATCCGCGCCCATCTGCTGGCGCAGGACGTCGTCTGGGTCGGCGGGGGCAGCGTCGCCAATCTGCTCGCGGTCTGGGCCGTGCACGGGCTCGGTGAGATCTTCCGCGAGGCGTGGGAGGCGGGGGTCGTGCTCGGCGGAGTCTCCGCCGGTTCACTGTGCTGGCATATGGGCGGCACCACCGACTCCTTCGGCCCGGATCTCCGCCCGGTGGCGAACGGCCTCGGCCTGCTGCCCTTCAGCAACACCCCGCATTACGACTCGGAGGCCGGCCGGCGGCCGCTGTTCCAGCGGCTGGTCGCCGAGGGCACGCTGCCGGCCGGATGGGCGACCGACGACGGAGTGGGTCTGCACTTCCACGGCACCGATCTCGTCGAGGCGGTGGCCGACCGGCCCGGGGTGCACGCCTGGCGGGTCGAACGCGGTCCGGACGGCACCGCCGTGGAGACCGCGGTGGTGCCCCGTCTGCTACCCGCGGTGCCCCGCGACTGAGCCGGCAGGCTTATGATTGTGGATGTTCTCAGGCTTTCCGCGGTCCCCTACCGCGAAGCATGGGACATACAGCGATTCCTCGCCGAAATTCGCTTGGCCGCGGAGCGGCCCCTTCTTCGCACCGGTCGCTGAGCAAGCTGAGCAGATGGAGCTGGTGGTATGACCGCCGTCGCCCCCGAGGGTCGTCCGCTGCTGCGCATCGAGGCCCGTAATGCGCAGACGCCGATCGAACGCAAGCCATCGTGGATCAGGACTCGGCTGCGCACCGGCCCGCAGTACCAGGACGTCAAGGGGCTGGTCCAATCGGCCGGGCTGCACACGGTGTGCGAGGAAGCCGGCTGTCCCAATATCTACGAATGCTGGGAGGACCGCGAGGCGACCTTCCTGATCGGCGGGGAGGTCTGCACCCGCCGCTGCGACTTCTGCCAGATCGACTCCGGGCGGCCCGCACCGCTCGACCATGACGAGCCGCACCGGGTGGCGGAGTCCGTCGCCACCATGGGCCTGCGGTACGCGACGGTCACCGGAGTCGCTCGGGACGACCTCGCGGACGGCGGCTCGCGGCTGTACGCGGAGACGGTCCGCCAGATCCACGCTCGCTCGGCCGGTACCGGCGTGGAGGTCCTGATCCCGGACTTCGGCGGCCGGCCCGACCAGTTGGGCGAGGTGTTCGGCGCGGCGCCCGAGGTACTCGCCCACAACCTCGAAACCGTACCCCGGATCTTCAGGCGGATCCGGCCGGCGTTCCGGTACGAACGCTCACTCGACGTGCTGCGCCAGGCCCGCCAGTCCGGGCTGGTCACGAAGTCGAACCTCATCCTGGGTCTAGGTGAGACGGCGGAGGAGATCCACACGGCCCTGCGGGATCTGCGGTCGGCGGGGTGTGAGCTACTCACCGTGACCCAGTACCTGCGCCCGACGCCGCGGCACCATCCGGTCGAGCGGTGGGTGCGGCCGGAGGAGTTCCTCGACTGGGAACGTGTCGGCGCGGAGCTCGGCTTCTCCGGGGTGATGTCCGGTCCGCTCGTCCGGTCTTCCTACCGGGCCGGCCGTCTCTACCAGCAAGCGATGACGGCACGTGACCAGGGTCGCAGCGAAATGTCCGTTCCCCCGGAAAGTGGGTCGGAGAACTCTCACGGGCAACGGCCGAGTCCGTGGTGACCATTCCTCGAAGCAGCTAGAATTAGCTTAGCGTTACCCCCTTGTTACGTGGGGGTCATCCTCTTCGCCCATCATCGAGGTGTGTGCCCACGACCGTGCCGGGAGGTCGTTCCCATCGTGCTCCGTTCACTGCTCAGCGTTCTCGAAGAAGTGACCCTGCTGCTGCTGCCGCACGGAGGTCAGAAGACCGCGCGTCGTAACGCGTGGCGGGCGGCCACCGATCTGCACGTGACGACCGGCTATCGATGGATGGACACCACCGTGCCGCTGTCGGTCACGTCGGTCACGCCCGCGCCGCCCCGAGTCACCACCCCGGGCCGCCGCCCCGCGTCCGCTCGCGGTCGCCACCCAGCACTGA
>NZ_CDWRCM010000021.1:30206-31267 GCF_977927585.1 Frankia sp. CcWB2
GCGTCACGCCCTGATCACGCCCGGCAGTCAGATCCGCCGGACTTCCCGCCGGCCAATGGCGATCGGCGGGCGCGGGACGAGCATGCCTACCGCCAGCCAGGAGGCCGTAGGCTCGCGGTCATGGCACTGAAGAAGAAGCCGACGGACGCCCCGGGGTCGGCGACCCCGGGAGCGGCGGGGAAGGACCAGTCGACGGGCGCAGCCGACAAGAACGGCGCGGCTGGCAGGCGCGGCACCAATCCTGGCGCCGCGGGGAAGATCCCCGGCACGGCCGGCAAGGGTGGCGCGGCCGGTCGGAACGGCCGCAGCGGCGAGGCGGGACCGGGAAAGGGATTCACCACCCGGGTCACCCAACTCCGGATGATCTACAAGGTCACCCGGCAACGCGATCCGCAGGCGCTCTGGATCACCCTGGCAGGCTTCCTCGCTCCGGTCGCCGTCGGCATCGTGCTCGCAATCTTCGTCGGTCCGCTGTACCTGTGGATTCCGATCGCCCTCCTGCTCGGGGTGGTCGTCGCCCTGAACCTGTTCAGCCGACGGGTGCAGCGGACCGCCTACGCCGAGATGGAAGGCAAACCGGGCGCCGCCGCCGGGGTGATCGAACGGATGCGGGGCGACTGGCGCCTCACCCCCGCCGTCGGCGTCAACCGGCATCAGGATGTGGTGCACCGTGTCGTCTGCCGCGCCGGGGTCGTGATCATCGCGGAGGGTCGCGGGCGTGGCCCGCGGGAACTGCTCGCCGCCGAGAAGCGCCGGATCCGCAAGGCCGTCGGCGACACGCCGGTGACCGACATCATCGTCGGCACCAGTGAGGGGGAGACTCCCCTGCCCAAGCTGCAGAGCACCCTGATGCGACTGCGGCGCACCCTGCGCCGCGGCGAGGTCGATGCCCTTGACCGTCGCCTGCGGGCGATGGGCGGCGCAGCGCTGCCGATCCCGAAGGGACCGATCCCCCGCAACATCCCGCGCGGCGGCCGCATCCGTTAGGGCCTGTTTGGGAAGTAGGTCCCGAGGCTGGCCGTGGATCTGATGGTGATTTTCGGATTGCATGATCCGTTGTG
>NZ_CDWRCM010000022.1:0-1682 GCF_977927585.1 Frankia sp. CcWB2
AGGCGTCAGGCTCAATGAGGCGTTCGATGCCGTCAAGGACGCGGTCGAGGCCCCAGCTGAACTGCTCAGTGGTGACGTAGGCGGCCAGCACGTCAATCTGGCTGGCGGTACGTGGGTAGTGCTCGGCGGGCACGGCCGCGAACGCGTCACGGCGGGCGGCGATCCGCTCTGCCTCGCTGGTTCCCGGCTCGTGCGGCTCGGCGGCCTCCAACGCGATGGCGCCCAGCACATACACGATCAGCAGATATACGGACCGGGCCGCGTTCGCCGCCGGCACCCCGCCGTCGGCCAGTGCCGCGAGCAGTCGCTCGTTGAGCGCGAGCGCGTTGGGGCCGTCCATCGGGCCACCGAGCAGCAGGCTGACCGCGCCGGGATGGCGGACGTCATCCTTCCGTCCTTCCACCGAGGCGGCACCGGCCTGGTCTGGACCTGGTTCGCGACCGGCTGGACCTACGCTCTGCTGCTACCGCCGACGCTGCTGCTGCCCACGGCCCTCGGTCGCCGGGACGATCCCGTCCTGCGCGCCGCGACCTGGGTCGGCTCCGCCGCGATCGTGCTCGCGCTCACCGGCTTCCTGCGCTGGGTCTTCGTCGTGCCGCCGCTGGCACGGCAGTACATGGCCAGCGACACGACGACCCGAGCGGCCGTCGACGCCGCCTGGCTCGCACAACACCAGCTCGGCGGCTCCCTGCTCGGCGAGCACCTCGGCCAGACGCTCGCCATCGCCTGGTCGACGACGATCTCCGTGATCATCCTCTGCCGCCGTCCGCTTCCCGCCGCTGTGGGCATGCTGGGCCTGGTCGCAAGCGCCATCTACCTGCTCAACCAGGGCGACATCCTGGCAACCGCGATCCCCGAGGTCCCCGCATGGGAACCGGCGGGCTTCCTCGGCTCCACACTCTGGGGAGTATGGATCGCCACCCTCGGCTTCGCACTCCTCCTCCGACGTCCACCCAGCTGACCTTGCAGAACCGGCTCTGCCTCGCGGCCAGCCGTGCCGGGCTGCCGGGCTGCCAGGCCCCGCCCTGAATGATTCCAGCTCGGCGTCGGGGTCTGTTGCATCCGCGAAGTCCGCACCGACGACCTCGGGATGAGACCGGTCAGGCGACGATGTCGACCGGCGTGCCCAGGGGCAGCATGCCCGCCAACCGGGTGATGTCGCTGTTGCTCAGGCGGATGCAGCCGTGGCTGACGTCACGCCCCAGCGTATGGGGCTGGTTGGTGCCATGCAGACCGATAATCGGAGCATGGCCTTCGAAGGAGGCCAGTGAGGTGGAGAAGCCCGAGATGCCGAAGGCGAAGGGCCCGTGGGGTCCGGTCGGATTCCGCGGCCGCAGCAGTTCGGTCAGGTAGTACCGCCCCCCGGGAGTCGGTGTTTCCGTGGTTCCGACCGCCATCACGAACAAGGATATGAGCGTGTTCCCGCGGTACAGCCGCAACTGGTGGGCTCCGCGGACGACCTGCAGGTGGTAGGCGGTGGTGCTGGCGCGGACCTGGTCGTCCCTGATCCATCCTCGGCTGCCGTTGGGCCATACCGGCAGCAGGACCTGCCACCATCCGGGCAGCCTCGCCGTGACGAGAAAGACCCGTGGCACGCCCGCCTCGTTCGGGTTACTCAGCCGCGACGCGGGCCGGGTGGACACGGGCGTTGGGTAGACGTCCACGCCGGCGACGGTCGCGGT
>NZ_CDWRCM010000022.1:1964-5061 GCF_977927585.1 Frankia sp. CcWB2
CAGAATCGTGTTCACCGCCTCCGGTTCGGCCGCCGCGCCGCGAGAAGACATAGCGGTGACCGAAGACCTGGGGGTAGCCGAAGACATACCGGTGGCCGAAGACCTGGCGCCGATGCCCTCACCGCCGACCGCGCAGGCGGCCGGGAACAGCAGCCCGCACACGGCGACCACCAGCGCGGCCGACGCGCGCGGCGCCGACAAGCCGGCGGGTGGTCGAGGCCGCCGGGTGCCCGCGTCCGTCACCTCTGTCATCCCATAGAGCCGGTCATCCCGTGAAGGGGATGGTGTTCGTCGTGATCGGCGTCGCCGGTGCCGTCGTGCCGGTGCCGGTGCCGCCCTGTTGCCCGGGCGAGCCCTGTGGCGTCGTGCCGCTGGTTACGGGTGATGTCGAGCCCGTCCCCTGGGCTGGGGCTCCCGTTCCGAGAGCCTTCGCGGTACTCAGGTTCTGTCCGCCACCGGTCGACTCCCCAGTACCGGGAGTCTGTCCGCTACCAGAAGCCTGTCCACCGCCAGAAGCCTGCGGGGACGAGGGCGCCTCGCCCCGCGCGCCCGGCGCGATACCGGCTCCCGGGGCGACGGGGCCGGTGCCGGTAGTGCCGGTAGTGGTGGCGGTCGACGGGCCAGGTCCGGTGGCCGGCACCGGCCGGCCGTGGGTCGACACACCAATCGTCGGCAGCTGGGGTGAGGGATTCCACGACTGGTCGAACGCGCGGGCCACGACAAGGGAGGAATGCGTGTCCAGGGTGCGCGAGGCACCCGCCGCCAGCACGCCGTTGCCACCCCGCCCCTCCTTCGAGAACCAGCCGAAGGCGACAGGATGATCGGTGACGTTCCTCAGCGTCCACGAGACCATGTCGTGCCCGCCTGCCGATCGCAGCTCGAGCGACCGCAGGTGGCTCTGGACCCGGTTGATGTCGGCCGCCCCGATCGAGTAGGCGCGGAACAACGGGTTGATCTGTGCGACGACATGAGGCGGGGTCGGGTTGACGACGACGTTGTCGATACTCACGTCGAGATCTGGCCGCAGGGCGGAGCCGCCCGGGAGCGTGACCTGACTGGAACCGGGCACCCCGTCGGGGAACGCGGCGCCGGCTGGACCGGCCACGGCGGCGGCCAGGGCGCCGGCAGCACCGACGGCGGCAAAATACATTTTTCGCGAGCGCATAGGGGACGTAATGAAGTAACAAATACGTGATCGAGAGCATCATCGCAGGTCACAGGCCTGTGGAGGGTTCGAAACGCGCAAGTTATTTCATTTCGACTCCATAGCGGGACGCCCCTTCCCTGCGTAATTTATCGGCGTACGTGTACGTTGAATCGCTCTGGCGACAGTACTCTGCGACGTCCTCGTGCTACCCCGCACGATCTCACCATGTACCCCGTCCGGGCTAACACGGCGGCGGGAACCGGGCACGGACGGTCCGCCCCGTGCCGTGTGTGCCGGGGATTTTTTCCGCACCCACCAGGAGACGTCGGCGAAAGCTGTTCGGCCGGCATGTTCCGACTCACCTGTCCTCACCAGGAAGACGGAGGACGGCGATACGATTATGTCGGGCTCTCCGAACGGGCCGGGTCCGCGGATGTGGTGTGTGCAGGATGATGGCCGCCAGCACGCCAGAATGGTCGGTGCGGAAAACTGGATCGGCCGGGACCGGGCCCACCCGGCACCGCCGGAACCAAGGAGGGTGATAAGGAGGGTTACGCAGAACTCATGGAATAGAAAGAGAGCGCCCGGATCACGGAGAATACCGACCGACAGGTCGGGAGCGGACGCCGGTGGTCGGTGTGCAGTACGTGCCAGACCCTGCAGTACTCGCCAGACCCTGGAGTTGGCGATGGCCCGGGTTGCGCTCGGTCAGGTGGTGTCCTCCCGAGTAGAGTTCCGGGCCGGAACTCTACGACCGACACGACAGCAGGGCTCCATAGGTGTCGCGCCGGTTGCCGTCGGACAGCCGGTTGTAGGTGAGGTAGAGCGTGCGGCGGGAGTGGCCGGAGTGGTTGGGGGCGCTGCCGGCCGGGGGCCGGTGGCCAGTCTTCGACCTCCTGGGCCCATCGGCGCAGCAGGGCCAGATCGTCTCCCGGCAGGAAGCCGTCGACGAGCCAGACTCCCGTCCCGCGCCACCGGTCGAGATCGGCGGTCACGTGCGACCCCAGCCGGGCCATGGATCCGCTTGGCAGACTCACGCTTCACCCTTTTATAAAAAATCACCTAACTGATACAATTTCGAGTAACGAATTTCTATCGCGTAATCCAACCTTGCCAGCTACGACGCTCGGATCTCCCTGGCGCTATCCGAAGATGACCGGCTTACCGAGTGGCAAGCCGGTGGACGGCGCCCCGACGATCCGCCCGACCTCCCCATCGACTGCCCCCGCCCTGATCCACGGCCATGACCGTAGACGACCGTAGACAGCAGAAGGAAACATCCTCTTAACAGGATCTATTAGATGGATAGAACTTTCATACAGTATGATTTCTACCGAAGAAACAGATCTTCATCCAACCCGTGCGGCAGATGGCAGTACACCACCGGCAAGCCGGAAGCCGGAAAGCGCGAGGATGGCGACGACGTTGGGAGAGACCATGACCGGACCGACGGCCGTCGAGGCGATCGACGAGCCCGCCCAACCCCTCCCCGAGCCGGGCGGCACCATCGCGCACCTACGCGCCTGCCTGCCGACCCTCACTCCCAGCGGTCGCAAGATCGGCCAGCTGATCCTCAGTGACCCGAGGGAAATCGTTCACCTCACCGTCACCGATCTCGCCGATCGGACCAGCACCTCCGTCGCGACCGTGGTCCGGTTCTGTCAGGACCTCGGCCTCAAGGGCTTCGCCGACCTCAAGATCCGTCTCGCCGGCGAAGCGATTCCCCCCGAACGCGGCCTTCACGAAGACGTCACTCACGCCGACTCCCCTGCCACCATCCTGGAGAAGATCCTCCGCAGCACCGAGGCGGCCCTGTCCGAGACCACCCGCACCGTCGACCGCACGGCATTCGCCCGCGCGGTCGACGCCCTGCATCGCGCTGACCGGGTCCTGCTCATCGGCGCGGGGACGTCCGCCCCCCTCGCCCAGGACGCCGCCTACCGCTTTCGC
>NZ_CDWRCM010000022.1:5366-6436 GCF_977927585.1 Frankia sp. CcWB2
CCCTCGGCCTGCTCGTCGAAGCCCCCGCCGACGCCCACGTCCAACATGTGGCCGCGCGCCTGCTGCCCCCCGCCTCCGCCTGCCTGGCCATCAGCCACACCGGGCAGACCCGCGAAACCCTGGCCGGCGCCGCCGCGGCGCGCGCGGCGGGGGCCACGACCATAGCCCTCACCAGCTTCTTCCGATCCCCCCTGACGAGGCTGGCCGACGTAGCCCTCGTCGCCGGCAGCAGCGAAACAAACTACCGAGTCGAGGCCATGAGCAGCCGCATCATCCACACGACGGTCCTCGACGCCCTGTTCGTGGCCGTCCACCTCGCGCAACCCGACCGCGCCCAGAAAGCCCAGGAACTCACCGCCGAGGTACTTACCGAACACCGGATCTGACGCCCAAGTTCACGGAGGTGAACCCGCGGAGCGCGACGGCGAGGGTGGCCGTGGCCAGGGTGGCCATCTCCCGGTCCGGTACGGGGCCGGCGGCGGTATCGGCGGTCCTCTCACCCCGCCCGGACGGCACGAACTAAACAAACCGCGCAAACCGTGCGCCGGCCTCCCACCGCACCCGCTCGCACCCGCTCACTCAGGCGGCGCCCACGATCCTTCGACTGGCCTTCGGCCGGCGAATCTGGGGGACCTGAGCACGGTCCGCGGTCCCTGGACCGTGCCTTGCTCCCCACAACTCGGCCGGTCCGGCCGGACGCCGGCCACGCCGGGCGACCGAGATACCAGATGATAATGTATTCGCTATCTGCATTCACTATCTGCGTCCGGCGCCGGAACATTCACGTTCAGTGGCGCGGTCACTGCCGGGAAGGGCGTCACCTGCACCACCGAGGTGGCATCCGACGGGAAGTACGGCGGGACGCGGAGGGCGTCCCGATCGGCGTAAAATCCTTCACGCGGCACGGAAGGGCGCGACACGTGATTCCCGTCGCGATCGCCTTGCCGGGCCTGCCGTAGACCATGACGGCGAGCTTCCGAAAAAGCGCCGTGACCACGCTCGGCGTGAACGCCCCGCCCACCAACCGACACAATTGGGTAGTCAGATCACGGCCCGCTGCTGCGCCCCGG
>NZ_CDWRCM010000022.1:6773-10736 GCF_977927585.1 Frankia sp. CcWB2
GGAGAGCACGAATGAGGGCACGAATGATGGCACGAATGCGCCGACCCTCCCAATCCTTCCGGTAAAGTCGGACGGGACCCGGACCCGGAGCGTGAAAAGCGGAGCGTGAAAAGCGGCCAGAACCGTTGAGGCATGCCGCCGAACCTGGCGGACCGTCACGGCCGGGACCGTCACGGATTCCCCGCGCCGAGGGCACCATTGCCGGCGCACAGGCCATTACAAGAGGTTTCGGGCGTCCGGCCGACGGCTTCCTCCGATGCCACCCGGCTCCGCCTCGAGCCGTTACCCGAACAAGCCAGCCGCAGGGGCGGCGGAGGCTTTCCCTCGCATCCACCAACGATTCGATAGACATCAGCAGCACTCCATCGCCTCACCGGTCAGTCATGACGGCCCTGAAGCCGCGCCCCCGGTCGGTTTCCGGAGTGCCCTGGGAAGGAGAATCCATGGCGGATCCCGTGGTGACCGACGTCGGGACGTCGGCACGCAAGATCAACCGCGAAGACCCGAACGGCGGATGCCCGGTCGTGCAGGGCGCCGACGGCGTATGGCGGATCAGCGGGTACGCCGCCGGACAGGCGGTGCTGCGCAGCCTGGAAACCAAGCAGGCCGGCCTCGGTATCGACGCCTCTAAGGCGATCCCCAAGCGGATCCGCCGGCCGGTGCTGCACAGCGACGGCCCCGAGCACCGGGAACGCCGCCGGCTGACCGCACGATTCTTCACTCTACGCAGGGTCGACGAGCACTACCGCGAGCTGATGCACCGCGTCGCCGACGAGCAGATCGACCGGTTGCGCCGCGAGCGGAGCGTCGACCTGTCCGAGCTCAGCTTCGCCCTCGCCGTCGAGGTCGCCGCGGCGGTGATCAGCCTCACCAACAGCCGCCCCGGCATGGCCGCCCGCCTGGAACGGTTCGCCCAAGGAGACCTCGGACCGCCGAATGTCACCAGCATCCGCGGCATCAGGCAGTTCATCCGGCAGAACCGCCACGCCCTCGCCTTCTACCTCGCTGACGTGCGCCCCGCGGTACGCGCCCGCCGTCGGCGACGCACCGACGACCTCATCTCACACATGATCGATCAAGGCTGCACCAACGCCGAGATCTTCGCCGAGTGCGTCACCTTCGCACCCGCAGGAATGATCACCACTCGGGAGTTCATCAACGTCGCCGCCTGGCACCTGTTCACCGACGACACACTGCGCGCCCGCTACCGCGACGCCGACCAGACCGAACGGATCGCGATCCTGCACGAGCTCCTGCGATTGGAACCGGTCATCTCCACTCTCAAACGGCGGACGACAGCCGACATCCACCTACCGGGCCCACGCGGCCCGCTGACGATCCCAGCCGGCGCCCAGATCGACATCGCGGTGAGCAGCACCAACGTCGACACGCAGGCCATCGGCGCCGACCCGTACACGGTCCGCCCCGCCCGCCCGATCGGCGACGGCGTGAGTCCGGCGGGGCTGAGCTTCGGCGAGGGGCCCCACAAATGCCCCGGCGCACACGTCGCCATCCACGAAACCGACATCTTCCTGCACAAGCTGTTCATGCTCGACGGCCTACGCATGGCCAGCCCACCTCAGGTCACCCTCCGGGACGAGATCGCGGCCTACGAGCTGCGCGGTCTCGTCGTCGCGCTCGACTGAATCATCGCGTTCGGTTGAATCGTCGCGCTCGATTGACCTGGCCCCACGCGCCCGGCGCCGGGCACCAGGTACTGGCACCAGGTACCGGATCCGCGTCGTCGCCGACGATGAACCTGAGGCGTCACGGCACTCCCGGATCCATCACTCCCGGATCCATCAGCTCGGCCTGGCCGTTACGGATCTCCGCTCGGGCGTGCGCGACGAGCTCCTGAACGTCCCGTTCCACCTCGTCGGGGCCAAGCCCGAGCGCCGGCCCGATGTGGAGCGACCACACCTCGGACCGCAGGTTGGTCTCGAAGTCGAGTTCGGCACGGAGGTGGCACGGAGGTTCTGCCGGGCGGCCTCGCGGTTCTGGCGGAGGCGGGCGGCCACCCGCCTCGACGTGATGGGGTCGGCCATGGGTGTCGGCGGAGGAACTCACGCCTTCATGCTGATATGCACCCGGAGGCATTCCCGCGCCGGCCCGCTCCTGGTGACGCCCCATCGTCTCCAGCCGCCTGGCGATCGGAATCCAGGAATTCCTCGCCCGCATCCGCGCGGTCAGCCGGCGGGCCGCGGGACACTGGGCCGATGCCGCGTCCCTTCCAACAGATCGATGTCTTCTCAAGATCCCCATATCAGGGCAATCCGGTAGCCGTCGTGCTCGACGGATCGGGACTCGACCCGGAGGAGATGCAACGGTTCGCCCGGTGGATGAACCTCTCGGAGACCACCTTCATCCTGCCGCCCACCTCACCGGACGCCGACTACCGGGTCCGGATCTTCACGCCCGGTGCCGAGCTGGCCTTCGCGGGGCATCCCACGCTGGGTACCTGCCACGCCTGGCTGACCACCCGGCCTCCGGCCGAACGGGGCGATGTGGTCGTTCAGGAGTGCGGTGCCGGGCTTATTCCCGTTCGGCGGACCGCGGACGGACTCGCGTTCGCCGCACCCCCGCTGCGACGCTCGAGGCCGGTCGAGGAGGCACTCATCCAGCGCATCAGCACGGTGCTGGGCATCGCCCGCGACGACATCGTGGCCGCCGAGTGGGCGGACAACGGGCCGGGATGGATTGCTGTTCTGCTCGACAGCGCCGAGGCGGTCCTCGCGTTGCAACCGGGCATCGTCGACCTGCATCTCGGCGTGCTCGGCCCGTATCCGCCAGAGTCGACCGAGACGTTCGAAGTTCGGGCCTTCTTCCCCGTGAACGGCACGATGAGGGAGGATCCGGTAACCGGAAGCCTCAACGCGTCCGTCGCCCAATGGCTGCTCCGGACCGGACGAGCGAGCGCGCCTTACACGGTGAGCCAGGGAACACTGCTCCACCGGACCGGACGGGTGCACATCTCCGCTGATGCGGACGGCACGGTCTGGATCGGCGGCGAAACGATCACCTGCGTGTCCGGCTTCGTCGAGCTGTAGGTTCCCCCCGGCGGGAAGAACCGCCGCCGCGCGGGACGCCGAACGACGGCGCCTGCCCGGCTCCGCCGGACCGCCCGCGCGATCCAGATCCTCCCGCCCCCGAGGCCCCGAGGCCTCCCACGTCCGGGCAAGAGACGGCCGGACACGGGAAAGGCGCCCGGATACGCGTCAGTTCTCGATCCAACCGTACTTCTCGGCCACGCCCATCAGCTCGCTTCTGACCCGAACTATCTGCGTCCCCGTCAGGGTCGGGTCGATCCGGAGCAACAGTTCGGTGATTTCCTGGGTGAACTCCCCGACCGGCAGGACGTCACAGAGAGCGTCGGAATCGTCCGCGTGGACGGTTCCCCTCGTCGGCGCCGGAGCGGCCAGGCCCGAAGCCGCAGGTGTGGACCTGAGGATGCGGGCCGAACTGGCCTTCAGCCCACGCTCGCCCTCCTCGATCTCGAACTCCATGACGGCCCCGGGGACGACGAGATTCTTCTCAACAAGAAGATCGTTGGCATGTAGGAAAATATCGTCTCCTCCGTCACTGGGAGCTATGAAACCGTAACCCCGAACATGGTCGAAGCGAAGAACCTTACCTGTACTCACGACTCACCTCAACAACACCCGAAAGACCATACGATTATCCACCGCCACTTCGCCCACCCAACCGCCACGTGGCGGGCCGGACGGCTCGAGAGTGAAGCATACCCCCACAGCCCCAACCGACCGCAAGCCCGACGCATCCACCCTCACCCTCGACGGAAACAACCGCGCCAATGCCCACCCACGCTACCTCGGTTGAGACCAACGTTCAACGCGGAACGATGGGTCATCCTTTCGCGATTACGACCACACCCCCAAGACGGATCCGCGATCACAGGAACGAACATGTGTTCGACACTGCCGGGCGAGGGGGCTACGCTTACAA